>NZ_CP147876.1:0-156081 GCF_045690335.1 Haloplanus litoreus
ATCGGACACACCGATGACCGACTCATCGCGGATCAGGTGGCGGACGTTGCGACGATCACGCCGACCGCCGCCGGCGAGTATATCGTGAACTCCCGCCAAGAGTTCCTTGCGAGTGAGATCGAGCCGCTGGAGCAACAGCTCGACGGCGCGTACGAGACCTTCCAGCAGGAGCACGAACACGAACAGGAGCTCGCCGAAGCAGTCGATGAAGCGACTGCACCCGAGGCTCTCACCGATTTACTACAAAGTCTCGATCGCTGTGTTGCTGTTGCTGTTGCTGGTCATCACCGGACTTTGGCTGGGGGTGATCTAACCGTGGCAAAAGACTCCGAAATCCACGATCGGCTAAGTCGCGTCGAGGAGATCATTGAGCAGCTCGACGCAGATGAGTGCGACCTCGACGAAGGTACAGCACTTCACGAGGAGGGTCAGGAACTCCTGATCGAGGTTCGAGAGGTCCTCGACGGGGAAACGGCGAAGTTGTGGAGCTCGAGTAAGTGAGCTGATTCTCACTCTTAACCAACAGACTTCTTCCTCCTGCGCCTTCGTTGGTTAAGTCCTTTCCTACGAGGTAAACAAGTGATTTGGTTATAATTTATCCGATAAACTTGCACCACTTGGTAGCCAGAAAGCATTTAGGTATCATCCAACTACCGCGCCAATATGTACCGTGACTCAACCGGTGCATACCCATACCCGCATGTATGATTACGAGGTCAGTCACCATCGAAGACATCGATGACCTGTACCTGATGTGGAACGACCACATCAACGCCTCCGCCCTCTATCGCCGCGCCCTCCGCGAGGAAATGGAAGTCCGCGGTGTTGACCCCGATGAACTCCGCGACCTCCTCGAACGGGCCCGCGAGCAGGGCTACACGCTCGACGAGATCGCAGAAGACACCAACCGATTCGACGACCTACAGTCGCTCGTCGAAGAGCAACAGAACCAGCCACCAGCTGGAGACGCCACAGATGATTGACTCGCTATGTCACAGGACCAGACTCCCTCCGACCCTGAGCCCAGCGTCGAAAACCAGTCACCGCTGACCGGGAAGATCCCTCGGCAGGCAGCGCTCACCGTCGTCCTCCTGAGCCTGTTCGCTGTCCAGCCGGTCGCCGCCCAGAGTAACGCGGTCTGTAGCGCAGACAACCTCCCGAGCATGATTGAGGGGTTCTTCCAGCTGACCACCGCGCTGGGGATCGTCGGCCTCGCCATCGTCTGGCAGGCTGACTCCCTCATCGAGATGTTCACCCTCAATCCCGAGCAGAAGAAGGGCCTCAAGCGCCACAAGCGGTCGGCGATGAAGTCCGCGGTCGTCCTCGTCGTGCTCGGCCCGCTGTACACCGTCGCCGGGTCGATGATGGGCCTCCCGCTGGCGCAGTGCGTCGACCTCGTCCCCTGGTAACTACCCCGCAGTCCCCGTTGCGAGCCCTATGAACCATCGAGAGCTCTCCGTGCTCATGGCCGGCTTGCTCGCGACGAGCCTGGTCACGGGTATCGTCGCCGCTGACCCGCCGCGACCGGGTACGGAGGGGAACGGGCTCACGGAAAACGAGTCGGCAACGCTGTGGTCTCGGGATGCGGACAACTACATCAGCCAAGAGGAGTACCGCCAGCGCTACGGCGAGAACCGCTCCGCTGTCCATCAAGTCGCGAACGGGACAGACATTACG
The DNA here is from genome assembly GCF_045690335.1 of Haloplanus litoreus. GTDB lineage: Archaea > Halobacteriota > Halobacteria > Halobacteriales > Haloferacaceae > Haloplanus > Haloplanus litoreus. The sequence goes on from NZ_CP147876.1 coordinate 1,678, forward strand.
TTCAAACGGCCGCCCGCGACAGCGGCGACGTGGACGCGGAACGACTTTGAGGACCTCGACGCCGGTGGCCCAGATACGTCCGTACATCCACCGCACGCAGACCTCGAGGACGGCGTCTTCATCGAAGATGCTCACGCGACGATCTTCGCGGCCCAGCCCTCTACTCGTGGACACCTCGAGTCCGGTGAAACCCCACTGTACATCGCACCGAATGGGACGATGCGCGGGTTCGTTGATTACCGCGTTCGCGTCCCCAACGGGAGTTCCTCCGGCAACACGACTATCTCGTGGTCGCTCACGGAGCACGAGATCGAAGAAGTCCGGTTGAAGAAGGACGGCGAGACCATCGCCGAGCGTGACGGAGCCCATACGCCTGCCCTCGACTACCAGATCGAGGACGACTGGAGTGCGAATCTCACGCTGGAAGCGGAGATTAGCGTCCGGCTGAAGAAAACCGTCAGGACCGACCTGGGTGACCGGACGGACGTCGACGTTACCTATCGGACGGAATCACGCAACGTCTCCGATTCGATCGCCGTCGAGATCTACGACCTCTCGGCGTACCCCTATTACGCCGAGTATCCGAACGGCGATGCCGGCGTGGCCATCTTCCAGTCGCGGCCGTGGCAGGGGTACACGCTCACGGAGGACGGTGAGGCACGGGTCCGTGGCATCTGGCGGTTCTACACCGCTCGGAACACCAACTGGGACACGCTCGTCCGGTCAAATCGCACGGATAGCGCCACCATCGAGTCAGACGCAATTCCGGTGTACGTCCACGCCTATCCCTCGCGGATCGGGCCGCGTGCCGAGCCGGTCCGAAACGGACCGGAACTCATCGAGACCTGGGGGACTGACCGCCCGTCACCAGTCGGCACCATCGGTGAGAACATCAATATCGACATCGTCAACCAGTCGTACACGACGACGGCGGCGTCGCCGTTCGAGCCGAGAACGTCGATCGAGAGGCGCTGCACGTTGCGGGCATCGTCCGGGGCGTGAATGCGTCAATCGTCGAGCCGGATGCCGGGTCCGAGCGACAGCTCCGCCGCAGTAATCTCACTGTCGAGGTCATCCAACAGAATCAGTCGCAAGCCACGCTCAGGGTCGAACTGCGGGACAATCAAACTGGTGCGCCGATTGCGCTCGACGATAGCCGTCAGTATCCAATCGGCGGCACCACCCGGAACGGGTACATCACGGTCGCGGATCAGCGCGTCGAGACCAACGCCTCGGGAGTGGCGATCGTGACCATCGACGAACCGGGCATCTACACGGCTCGGTACCATCCGGGCTCGTGGCTCGGTCACGACCCGGCGTACGTGAGTGATACCGCGACGGCCCGGTGGCACCCACTCGGGACGATCGACGGCTGGTTTGCACTGGTGTTCGAGGTCGGCTGGCAGCTCCTGCCCTTCTTCGTGATGTTCTACGCTGGCAAGCGCCTCCTGCGGATGCTCGGCCCAGAAGACATCTTCGGACAAAACCCATGACTCAGGACAATCCCCACCTCAGTAGACGGACCGCCCTCCGAACAGTCGCCGGCGCCGCTCTCGCGAGCGTGGCCGGATGCCTCAACAACGGCGATTCCCCGGGTGGCGGGAACTCAACACCGTCTGATGAAGGAGGAGTCATCCAGGAAATCACTGTAGAGGGGACAGAACTCGTCGTTGAATACTCCTCAGAGGAGGAAGTCGACCAGATCAATCTCGTCCAGCCGAATGGGGAACTGTTCGGTCAGCGAGAAACCGCTGCTGGGTCACAGCAGGTCTCTTTCGAGATCGGGACTTCCTACGAGCCTGGAGAGTATACTGTCGTGGCCCTCAGCGGTGAAGAAACGCTAGCTGAGAGTTCCTCAGTGATTCAGCCGGAAATTGGAATTCAAGAGGTCGGTCTTTACCGGAATAACCCTGAGAAGCCGTGGGACGAAGTCTATGGAGACACCGAGACGGATCGGCTAAAGAACGGGGAAGCGTACGTCACCGTCGAAAACACCGGAAGCGGACCAGAAGCGATTGTTGAGTTAATTTTCTCCGGCGATGTTCCAAACCCTGTCGAAGATCCCCGAGGTAGCGGGATGTATGAAACCGAGCAGGTGGTGATCTCGCCGGGAGAAACTACCGACCTGTTCAGTAGTTCGTTCCCGTTTGGTTCTGAATCTGAGGAGGGAATGGGATGCTCCCCGGACGGTAACAGCGGCCAGTTCACCGTCACAGTCCGAACCCAGGTTGGCGGCGACCAGGTATCGAAATCCTTCGATGTACAGTACTCCGGATCCACGGAGATGAGTGACTGCGAGGTTTCAATCACGGAGGCCTAACGATGGTGGACCTGATAGACGTCGTTCTCGAGGGTTTCAAAGACGTCGTCGATTGGTTCATCGGTCTGTTCATGGACGGGCTTCGGTCGGGGTATCAGACGCTGACCGAAGAGATGTTTGGCACTCCGACTCCCCAGACTGACGGGACGTTCATTTTCGGAGAACCAAGTAACGCCCCTTGGCCAGCAATCCAAGAAGGGCTCATCGGCGGCGAGATCATGTTGATTTCTCTGCTGCTACTTGTGATGAGCGTTCAGGGACGACACACCATCCGCATCTTCAATATCGGGAGTGCGTACGAGGCTCGGAAGACCAAGAAGACTGCCTGGGTCGGAGCCTTTCTGATTATTACCTGGTACTGGATTGGAGCGCTCGCGCTCTACCTTGTTGATGGGTTCACGATTGCCCTGATGCCGGAGCTGTCCTCGCTGGGCTCTGCTATGTTGCAGTTCATAACGGGGTCGATTACCAACCCCGGTCTTGGTCTCCTCTTTGCTCTTATCGGAGGAATTTCGATGTGGGCACTGGAGGCGCTGTTCTACATACGGCAGATTCTCCTCTACGTCTACCTGTACGGGATGCCCATAGCGTTCGCCGTTGCGTACGGCAATATCCCTGTCCTCTCTGATGTCGCGATGGGGTTCAGCAAACGGTTCGTCCCATTGGCCATCCTACCCCTGCCTGCGGCGATAGTCCTCAAAGGATACGACCTACTCTACTCTGGAGGGACGTTGACGCCGGGAACAGCGTTCCTCAAGTACCTCGTCGCGTCTTCACTTCCTCTCGTCGCGCTCTATGTCACGTGGAAGACGTTCAAATACGCGACCCCACTCACGGCGAAGGTTCTCGGTGGTGCGACGAAAGGAGCGGCCCTCATCGGCGGTGTCGCCGCTGGAGCCTACATCGGCGGCGCCGGCGTCGCGACGACCGCGGCCCGATGGGGACCGAAGGCCGCAGCGGGACACGCTGTGGCGCAGAAAGCTGCAGCCCGTGGCGCGAACAGCGACGAAGACGGCGGGACGCCGTCCTACCGGCGGACCGAGAACGACCCTGGAGGTTACTAACAATCCATGTCCATCGACGAAGACGCAGCCGCACGGCGCATCATGGACCAGTTCGGTGAGGAGAGTCGCATCCCCTACCTCAACATCGAGGAAGGCGACGTCGGCGTCCTGATCGCCTTCCCGATCGTCGGCCTGTTCATCGCCGGCCTCACCGGCATCGAATCACTCGCCCTGCCGTTCGTCGCAGGTGGCTTCGGGTTCGGCGTCGCGATCGTCTACGTCTCGCCCGACCACCTCAACGCGTGGACGTGGACGAAAGACGTCTATCGCTACGTCAAGCGCCCCCAGATCACGTTCAGCGCCCCGGAGGAGGCCGACAGTAGTACCAACGAGACAGAGCGCAACGAGGGCGGGCTCGCGAACTACACGCCGTTCAAGCCCGACGAGCGGACGCAGGACCTCACGAACATCGAACGGGCGTGGCCGGGCGCTGGCGCGATCCAGCGCGCGGACGGCACGATGGAGGCGTTCATCGAGATCGACCCCGGCAACATGGACTTCGCGATGTCCGACGACTGGGCACAGCTCCAGGACGCCGGCGAGGAGTTCGCCAACAAGGAACTGGACTCGAAGCTCAAACTCCACGCCACGACCCGCTCGTTCCCAGTCGAACAGATCACGGAGAACATCGAAGACCGCCTGAACGACGAGGACGTCAAAGAGAACCCCATCTTCCGGGAACTCCTCGAGGAGTATCGGGAGACGCGGCCGAAAGAGATGCGCGAACGGGGCATCCAGCAGATGCGGTACTACATCGGCGTCCAAGTCACCCCGCTGGAGGTCTATGACCGCTTCCGTGACGAGGGGACGCCGGCCGAGAAGCTGACGCAGTTCCCCGTCATCGGGTTCCTGTTCAACCCGTTCGTGACCCGCCGCGAGGACCTCACCGACGTCGAGCGCCGCGCACAGATGTTCGAGAAGCTGGACAGCCGAGTCAACGACGTGCGGTCGGAGTTCATCCAGCAGGCCTCAGGGTGGTCTGCTCGGCGGCTCAGCACGGTCGAACTCTTCGTGTTGAATATGGACTTCTGGAACGGCCGCGAACACGACTACGACGACGCGGAGCGCGTCGTTCGCGAACAACCCATCATCGGCCACTCGCGCCGGGAGGATGCCCACGATGCGTAACCTCGTCCTCCAGACGGGCAGCGGAGCCGTCAGCCAGCTCACAGAGTGGCTCACGAATCCGACCTCAGCTGAAGGGGCGGCCCTCTACATCCTGCTCGCGGTACTGGTCGGTATCGGCGGGAAACTCCTCTGGGACTGGTACACCGAAGACGACGAGGAAGAGGTCGAGTTCTCGGATCTGCTCGACGAGGAGACCATCGAACAGGGCGCGGCCGAACGCCAACTCCTCGACGACATCGCTGAGTCACACAAGACGGTGACGGCGCCGGCGGCGATCGAGTGGGAGACGCGCGCGGCACGGGTCGGCGAGCAGTGGACGACGACGCTATACATCGCTGACTATCCGGACTACCCCAACGACGGCTACCTCTCCGAGCTCTTCGAGATGACGGACGTGCAGTTCGACCTGACGGCCCACATCACGCCGAAGAACCAGGAGCGGGCGCGGAACGAACTGCAGGATATCGCTGACGACCTTCAGGTGGACGCTGACCTCGAACAGAGCGTGCGGAGTGCCTACCTTCAGGAACGCGCCAACGAGGCCGCAGCGACGTACAAGGCCGTCGAGAACGGCGCGAACGTCTTCGACCAGGGGATGTTCATCACGGTCAGGGCCGACGAGAAGGAGGACCTCCGCGACGCCGTCCAGAAGGTCAAAAGCGCACTCCGCGACGATCCGGCGAACCTCACGCCGAAGACGGCGATCTGTCGCCAGGATCTCGCCCTTCAGTCCGCCGCACCCATCGGCGACAACGAGTTCGGGCGGACGTCGATTGCGCTCGGCGGCGCCATCGGCGCGTTACTGTCTTCGCCGCACAACGCGACGATCCTCGAGGAAGGCGGCGTCGAGTTCGGGATTCACAAGGACAACCAGAGTCCGGTGGTCATCGACCCGTTCGCCCGGGACAACGGCTACGCGATGTTCACCGTCGGCGACACCGGCTCGGGGAAGTCGTTCAGTTCGAAGCAGAACTTTATCCGCTCCATCGAGCAGAGCAAGGACCGAATCGGCATCATCCTCGAGCCGTTGAACAACTGGGCGGGGGTCGCCGAAGCGCTTGACGCCAAACGCATCACGGTCGGCGGGACGCTCGGCTTGAACCCCTTGGAGATTCGGGAGACACCCGAGCACGTCCAGCGAGCGATGGGCGAGGACGCCAGCCCGTTCAACGAGAAGCTCGACGACGCGATGAGCTTCCTGACGAACTTCTTCGCGCTTCGGGGCATCTCGCTGGGCGACCGCCGGACCACGCTCGAACTCGGGCTCAAGCGGGCGTACAAACGCAACGGGATCACCGACGACATCTCGACGCACGACAATCCGAGCCCGACGATTCAGGATATGATGGACGTCTTCGAGGACATGGTTGACGACCCCGAGGAATTCGTCGTCCGGTCCGACGAGGAGGCGGGGAAGATCAAGGAGGACGCGACGTGGCTCCTCGACCAGCTCCGCCCCTTCGAGGACGACGGTCGGCACGCCAATCTCGGCCAAGAGTCCGACTTCGACATTCGCGACGAGAAAGTCATCTACCTCGACCTCGCCCAGCAGGAGGGCAGCGTCGATAGCAGCACGGCGCTGACGATGCAGCTACTCATCTCGCTGGTGTACGAGCGGGCGAAAGTCTCGGAGAAGGAGGTCGTGTTCTACATCGACGAGGCGCGGTACATCATGCAGGACGCCGCGAGCCTGGCGTTTCTTGAAACGGTGTTCCGTCACCACCGCCACCACGACCTCTCGATCCGGCTGGTCACGCAGACGGTCGACGAGTTCTTCGAGCACGCCGAGAGCGAGGCCATTCTGGACCAGTGTGCGGTCAAGCAGTTCCACCGCCTCGACGGGATGGACGAGGAGTGGGCCGACGAGTTCGGCCTGAACTACGCACAGATGCGGTTCGTCCAAGATGCCGTGCCGGGCAACGAGGACGCCGGCTTCTCCGAGGCACTCGTGGGCGTCGACGGCGAGTGGCGCGGCATCCAAGTCAAAGCGATGCCCAAGGAGAAGCAGGTCATCGACTTCGACCCGACCTCACAGGTCCGATCCTCACTGCCCGGCGCCGGCGACGAAGCCGTCGATACCGAGATGGAGGAGTTCCAGGAAGAGCTCGAGCATCGAGCAACGAACGGAACGAACGAAACGAGCGAACTGAACGAGGAATCAGACGCCGTCGAAGCTGAGCCAGACGGCGGGTCAACGGAGGAGACCAACGATGGCTGAGTACTTGCGCGTCACGCCGACATCCGAGCGACTTGACCCGGAGAGCATCTCCCGCGTCCTCGACAGTCTCCACAAGCTGACCACGCCCGGCTCGTCGGGCCTCGGGGCGAAGCTGAACCCGCTCCACAGTGAGACACCACCCCGATTCGAGTTCCTCGCGATCAGTGATGGCCCGGACGACCCGGTAGAGTTCTTCTACGGGGCCGATGCGCACCTCGATACGCTCGAGAAGCGCCTCCGTTCCATCTATCCAGCCACGTTCGACATCGAGCGCGTCGACGTCGACGTCTCCGCCCGGCTCATACAGCCGGTCGAGTTTACACCACAGGAATTCGCCGAACACTACGAGGCCGGGCGGCTGCAGTACGAGTTTGGCCCGGCAGAACAGTACGACATCGTCGACGAGGAATCAAGGGACTCCGAGTCAGCCGAAGCAGACCCCGTTGTCGACGGCGGTACGGCAGCCACGAGAGTCCCCGATCATCACGTGACTGTCGGGGACTCAGCCCTTGAGCCAGCACCGCCCGATGCACTTCCAGACGACGAGGAAGAGCAACGGGCCATCGAGAAGCCGACGATGACACCAGCGGGAACGATTCTAGCTCGCCCGGCACAAAACGCTGTCTCGCCGCTCGGTGTCCGGTGGTGTGGCGCCGCGTCGCGGAAGCAGGACTGGATGACCTCGCTGACGCCGTTCACGACAGAGGAAACGAGCGGCGATCTCTCGTCCGTCGACGAGCCCGGCGCGGCGCTGGCGTCGCTGATCGACCATCTGATGGAGGCGAGGGCGCCGACCGCCTTCCAGGTGGTTTTCCAACGGCGTGCCAGCTGGCAGTCCGATGCGGAGGTGCGGAAAGAGGACCTCGTCGACGGCCGGGATACGTTCTTCCAGGAAGTCGTCGGTTCGTTGCTCGAGGTCGAGGAGCAGCGGAGCGACCAGGACGACCGGCAGCTCAGCGAGGCCGTCGAGAAGCGGATCGAGTACATCGACGCGAAGAACGCCAAACGGTCGTTCACGGTCAACACCCGGGCCGTCGGCGTCCCCACCGACGACACCCGCGACGACCTCGATGGCCGAATGGACTCGCTCCTCCCCGTGTTCGACCCGCTTGATGGGCCGTTCTACGAGGTCGAAGGGCAACGCCTCCGGGACAGCGGCTTCCGTGAGAAAACGAAGGAGAAGAAGGCACGGGCCGCTCTCCAGCGCCTCCTCAATCGCGAGTTGACGACGGGACGAGGAAGACCCGCCCCGAGCTGGTCCTCAGCGGGACGGAGCTCGCGAACTTCGTCCTCGTCCCCTCCTCCGAACAGTTGACCGTCGAAGGGACGCGGGGAACGAGGGCCGAACAGCAGAGTCGGAATCCGCTCCCGTGGCCGAATCCGGATCTGATCCAGCAGTTCCAAGACGGGATGGCCATCGGCTACGCGCTCGACGAGAACGGTGAGCCACGGCCGGACCCCATTCGGATCCCGCCGGACCTGTTGCCGACGCATTACGGGCGGTTCGCGTCGACTGGTGGCGGGAAGTCGAAGGCCATCATCAACGACGCGCTCTCGCTCCGCGAGACGACGGGTGGCCCCGTCGTCCTCGTCGACCCGAAGGGCGACGGGATGTGTGAGAACTACCTGCGCTGCCACTACGAACGATTCGGTGGTTTGGACGACGTCTACCACTTCCGCGTCCCGGGGACGATTCCCGCGTTCTCGTTCTTCGACATCCGGCCCGCGCTCGAGGCTGGTCGTAACCGTGAGGACGCGATTCAGGACAAGGTCGACCATTTCCACGACATCCTCCGGATGATTATGGGCCGCGAGCAGTACGGGCAGGCGTTCGTCGCGAACGAGATCCTCAGCTACCTGATCAAGGCGCTGTTCGACGAGGAGTATGGGAGTGACGTGTTCGGGCTGGACGACCTCTTCGCCGCCGCGCTCCGGATGCAGCGCGACCAGACGATTCCCCCGGTCTCGGCGGACAACCAGAACATCGAGGAATCGCTGACGCGCCACTTCGCGAAGGATAACCACCAGTTCCAGGTGTCGATGGACGCCGTCGGGAACCGCCTCGACAAGCTCAAAGAGGACGCGCATCTCCGGCGGATCTTCAGCCACGTCCCTGAGCAGAACGACGCCGGCGAGTACGTCGACAACCGCTTCGACTTCCGCGAGTTCCTCGACGAAGACGCGACCATCATCTTCGACCTCGGCGACCTCCGGCCGGAGGCACAGCGAGCGATCACACTCCTGCTGTTGAGCAACCTCTGGGACGCCGTGCAGGTTCGCCGTCGCGACGGTCAGACCGACTACGAGAAGCTCACGAACCTCATCATCGAGGAGGCGGCGCCGGTCGCGTCGACGAAGCTCGTCTCCGAGCAGCTACTGCCGCAGGGCCGGTCGTTCGGGCTGAGTATGGGACTCGTGATGCAGTTCCCCGAACAGGTGCGGAACCGGAACGAGCGGGCCTACGACGAGGTGCTGAACAACATCAAGACGAAGCTCATCGGCAACATCTCGATCGAGCGCGACCTCGCGGAGTCGCTTGCCCACGAGGACCTCTCTCCGACCGAACTCCGCAACCGAATCAACACGCTGCCGAGCGGCGAGTGGATTGCGCAGCTCCCGAGTCCGTCGTTCGGAGAGACTGGTCCGCCGCCGTTTTCGCTGAAGCCGCTTCCGATTGCAGCGGGGCATCCAGAAAGCGACCAGCCGCTCACAGAACCCCAGGAAGACCATTTCGAGTCCGTGTCCCGGCCACGGATGGTCAAGCGGACACAGGCCCAGTACGGGCTAACAGAACCGACTGAGTCGAGCACTGCTCCGGAAGAGACTGGCTGGGGGAGTTCGGGGGCCGAGACGACGGGCTCGGCTACCGACGGCGACTCAGGAACGGACCCGACGCAATCCGCGTTCATCAGCAAATCGACGACCGAAGATGCGTCGACGTCGACCACGCCGACCGAGACGGACAGCGACCCAGATGCAGACGAGTCAGAGATGAGCTCCCTGTTCGGGCAGGCCACCGAAACGGACGAGGACCCAGCTGGTGACCAAGCAGCGCAGCCGGAGAACGGGGCAACGCCCGTCCAGGAAAGCAGCGTACCCGTCCCCGATGACGAACTCCGACAACGCGGGCTCAGCCGTGACGACGTCCGGTTCCTGAATCGGGTCCTCGACGTGATGAACAGAGAGGACGACGAGTACACGCTACTGGACAGGATGAGCCAGCTTCGGGACGAATACGACGACCTCCATATAGAGCGGCTCACAGAGCAGGATCTCCTGGAAGCGGACTCCGCTGCCGGGCGCAAGTACTACACCGTCCTCCCCGACGGTCGAGACCTCCTGGGGAGAGAATTGAAGGCGGGACCAGGAGCGGGCGATCTCGGCGAGAAAACGCCACACAAGGTTGGCGTCCGACTCCTCGAACTGTGGGTCCACCAGCAGGACGACGTCGTTCGTGTGGAGCCGTACTACGAAAGCGACGACGGCACGGTACTGGACGTGGCCGGCTTCGACGGAGACGGCGATCTCGTCTGGGCCGGCGAAGCAGAGCTCGCGAGTAACAACCGGCACGCCCCGGTCGAGGATTACGACAAACTCAGCGCGGTGGACGCCGACGCAATCTGGGCCTTCAACAATCGCGAGACGGCGCTCGACGTCCTGGATAGCCTTGCCGACGCCGATCGGATCGGAGAGCGGGTCAGCGGGCGGGCGGCACGGTCGTTCGCGACCATCAGAGACGCCGTCGACGAGTTCGATGCTACGGGCCTGACCACCGTTCGGGGCTTCAAAAATCTCGACCAAGAACTCAACCAATGACCTGGCGACAGGCGACCCGCGAGGAGATTTACGCCTACTACGCCGAGGAGTTCCCCGCTATCTGGACGACCTGCCGGAATTCATCACGGCGACCGGTCCGAAACAGTACGCCATCGCCTTCCGAGAGTCCCACCCGGTTCGCAAAGACGAGGTGCCGGCCAAGGACTTCATCCGGCGGGATACGTGGCAGACAGATACGTCGGGGGACCGAACGACGCCCGAGTTCGACGACTTCGAGGACGTCGTTGAGTTCATTCGGCATCCAGCTCGCAACGACCCGCTGGGGCGGAGCGAGTTCGCGCTTACAGATCCGGAGGTGCTGGAGCAACCGGACCCACGGCCCGACGCCGTCTACTACGCGCTGGATCACTGGGAACGACCCTGGGTCCTCCTGGTCGACATCGACGCGAAAGAGATCGCCCGAGACCGAGCGGACGAGATGGTGTCGGCGGACGTCGACAGTCGGGACGACGATGCGCTCCTCGACGCTGCGGGTATCCTCGACGCCGCTCCCGAGGGGTATCCGTACGCCTTCGAAGACGTCGACCGCGCCATCGAGTACGGGTTCGAGGTGCGCGACATCTTTGAGGACGATTTCGACGCCGAGGAGACGATGGTCGTCTACAGCGGGCAGGGGTCCACGTCTACCTGCTGGATACCGACCTGGCGCACCGGTACGACGAGCAGAGTCGCGAGGTGTTGAACGACCTCCTCCTCGAGACGTACGACATCCCGATCGACCCCGTCGTGACGGCCGACCGCCGGCGTGTCGCTCGTCTGCCCTACTCGCTGCACGCCGACGTCTGTAGCATCGTCCAACCTATCGAGAGTCCGGCGTTCGACGTTCGGTCGGCGACACCGGAGGTGATCGACGAATGAGTCCGAGTACGCCCACCGACGACGAGGACATGGCGTATCGAGTTGCGGCACTCCCGCTGGAGTACGGTGAGACCCGCATCAACCAGCTGTTTACACGTGGCTACAACCGATACGTCGTCGACGGCGAGGACAAGCCGGAGGACCTCGTGAACGATGTCGAGCGGTTCGGGACGGCGGCGTTCAAAGAGCAGGTTCGTGCCGACGCCGCTGATGAGCCGTTCGTCGACGAGCCGGGGACGCTTGCCGTGCTCGCGACGTTGAGTGCGATCTGTGTGAAAGAGCACCCGAAGTTTGAGCACGCGTCGCCCCGGAACATCCAGGTGCTCTACGACATCCGAGAGCTGTACGTCAACAATCTCGCCTCCCTCATCCGCTCCCACGGAGATGGGTCGCTCCAGCAGGACATCGCCGACGTACTGTACAGCAAGGAGCCAGGTGAGGATGGCCCGCATCCGGGTCGGGTCTGTACAGGCATCACGGAGATGCCGGAGTTCGGGGAGGGCCTGTACCTCGAAATCCCGATGGCGGCGGCGTCACGCAACTGCCTTGTTCGGGAGGACGAAGCGGCGACGGGGAGTGACGACGATGGAGAGATACTGACACGAGTTAAGGACAACAACCTGTACGTCCCAGTAGGTGATTTCGACAGTAAGTACCGGGACTATGCTGAGCGGGCGTTCAAGAAGCTCCTGCGGGTGCAAGAAGACGGGCTCTCCGATGACCAGCTGACGTGGCTGACCACGAACGAGTCTGCGATTACGGAGCGGATCGATCGCTTCCTTGAGACCGGCCATCACGAGCGAATCTGGCGGAACTGGGACCGTGGGGAACGGACGATTCGCGTCCTCCGGCGGGCCCTGAGTGACGCGCCCGACGACGTGGCGCAAAAGGGTGAGTTCCACACGGCGAAAGAGCTCTATCGAGCTGTTACGGCGTACGATGCCGAGGACGACTGGGAATCCTCTGTAACGGACTGGATCTCGAGTCCGAGCAGTCTCGCGAAGACGCTGGCTGACCACGAGTCTCACTCGGCAGTCACGATCGACCGCGACGGACGCGTCAATACGTACCGAATCGGGCGAGCTGGAACCGGCGTCGAACAGATCGAGGTGCGAGAGATCGAAGACCTCTTCGAACTCCCCTGTATGGCGAATATGGAGGAACGGCTCCACGAGAAGAAGCCGGTGCGGAAGGACCTCTACAACTTCGCGCGGATGGTGATGTGGCTGCCGCAGTACCAAGACAGCAGCCTCGACGAAATCGTCACGGATCTCAAGGACGTCTTCTCTCGGTGGCCGTGGTACGACGAGCAGGAAACCGAGTACCAGGTCCGTTACGAGTTCTCGAACACGATCGACGGCGACACCCCGTTGCCGATGAACTGCGATAACGACGATCTACAGCGCTACTGTATCGGCCAAGACCAATGTCCCTACTCTATCTGGGGCAGCCTCCCGTTCCCGGATGAGATGTACGAGCAGGTCGAGGAGGAATCCGCCGGTCCTGCTGAGCAATTCTGAGTGACCGATTTTCCTCAGTTTTCGAGGAGAGTTGAAGAAGTTTCGTTGCCCTTCCACCATCTACAAAATTTCAATCACTGCTAGCAGCGCTAACACCCACAGGTTCCGAGATCCGTAGTAATCCCGAGACACCGAGTACATCCTCGATGATTTCATACACGACTTCGATATGCTCTCTGTTGGTAAGGTGCGAATCCACAGCAACAAGTGTCGATACCGAATGCTGGCGAGAGATCTCGACTGCATCGACGAGAATCTCACAATCGTGGCCAATATCGAGATCACTTCTGAACCGGCGTAACAATTGATCGTTGCTCTGCTGCGGGAAACACCGGTCAATCAATTCATCCGGAAGCTGCACCTGATACAGTTCTATATCCTGAAGACAGCGACGTAGCGTCGACAGCTGCTCTCGCTTATCCATATCGTACCAGCTCATCTGGATATCGTCCCGAAAGTGACTCCGGTCGTTCGGACTGACGTGGATATCCCGAGCACGCGGCTCGTAGTCGAAAATCTCGTTGTCAGTATCGCGGAGGTAGGCAATTACGTCATCGTAGAGGTTGTACCGGCGTTCACAGAGCGCATCGAACTCGTCGTTGGCCTTTCCACCGATCACGATATAGAACGACTCACCATCAATGAGTCGCTGACAGCCGCGGTCCTCCTCGAGGTCGCCCGGAAGCTGTGAATAGACGTAATTCACCATCACCGATGTATCCAAGTTGAGTCGGGCGGCTTCGCTCATTCAGTACCCTCCAGAACCTCTCTTGCCATCTCGTGCAGATGCGCCATCTGTTCTTCGTCAACTCTCTGGGAGTGATGGCCAGCGCGCGGGTACAAATCCGCATCAGCACATCGCTCACTCAGCCGATTCCGTCGCGATAGAAGGTCTTCGTGGAAGCTCGTAAACCGGTCTGCGTGCTCCTCGATCAAGTGGTGTCGATTCGGACCCTCCGCAGTTTGCGTAGAAATGTACAATGCCGGGTACCGCCAGACATCATAGTAAAAGTACGGCGCGAGATCCTGTAACACAGTTTCTTGCTCGTTCGATATTGACTCGAGAGTCGTGAGTTGCGCAAACACCTGCTCAATAATATCTGTTCCACGAGTGACTAAGTCCACTATCTCGGACAGCTCGTCGATTTCCGCAAGCTCGAGATGGAGGTCAGAAATGAGCAATCGGAACTCTTCCTCGTCCGATTCAGACAGCAACCCCTCTTGTGAGCCTCCGCCGAAATCCGACAGCGAATGGTTCGTTGTTTCCTGTTCAATCGTCTCATCAGGGTTTCGAGGTGCTCCCGAATATCCGTCGACGTGAGATACAGATCGGTGTACTCGTCGGGAGCGCATTCCTGGTAGAAGTCGCGGAGGAAGTCGAATTTCCCGGTATACCAAACTTTCCGCAGGTCATAATCGTCGAAGAAAACCTCGGACCCGAAGTAGTCCCGATACTGTTGCACTTCCTCAGTTTCACCGTGATCGCGTCGAATCCCACCCGTGTTGGTGGTCATCCGTCCCGGGGCATTGTCGGGCTCGCCGGCAACCTTCGTGTATGCACCGGCAAGGTACCAGCTATAGGTGACCGGGAGGTCGAACTCTTTAATTGCGAAGTAGCACAGCTTCTCTTGCTCCATGCGCGTGATGTTTCGACCAGGGTCGTCGAACACGTCCTCTACCGCAAGTTCAATACCGCGTAGAAGCGCGTCTGCATAGGGTTCCTCCTCACTATATGGGTCGTTTGAGCCCGGCGTGGGAGGAGTCATGATTAGAGTGTTCCCGCTATGGTGCGGATAGGTTTTGTGATACTACTTCGGAAGTTCGATACCTGCTGGTGAGAGCTGTTGTTAGTATACTATTCAACAGGGATAGTCAAAGATGGTGGCCTCGGACTGAAAGTGAAGTTCGACAAGCATCTTCAGTCTCTACAGATTTGAGCGGCCCCAATCATGATTTTCGTCGGGGACCGATTCTTCTCCCTATTCATCATGGCTGTTGGAACATATCAGATGAAGGAGGATTAAACAGAGCCAGATCTATCTGAATCCTCGTCGAACTATTTCAGAGGTTAATACGACCAAAATCGAGGGTATCGGGTTTCCAATGATTCGAAGTGACGAGATGGAGGAACTCGAGGGACGCAGAATAGGTGAATCAGCGACCCAAAGGAATCCAGATACGACCGAAATCACGTTCCTTGCCCCGCCGTCGAGCAATTTCTGAAATCACAGCATTATCTCGGGACTCGTCGAGGTACTTTCTACGCTCTCAAATCGGCCCGACGAGGTTCTACTGCAATTTAAGTCCGCTATTTCGGCTTGCATATCGCGGTTTTCGTCCAAAGAAAGAGGCGATATGCAATGTGCGAAGGCCGCCGGCTCTCTCAGGCCGAGGGGCCGTCACAGGGGTAGCGGAACTACGGAAGTATCAGAATTAACGCATAGGTTGACGGGGGCGTTTCGGTGGTGTCTGTCGTCCCCGCGAGGGGTGGCGGGGCGCATCACGTGCCCCCGATAGACGATGGCTTCGGAACAACGCAGGAAGACACGAGCAGCGGATCACGCAGGAACTACCCCCGACGATGAGGCGCCGTGGGCGGACCTCGAGATGGCGGTTCCGACCGACCGGGATCACGCGTCGGTCGTCGCCCTTTGGAGTGTGCCCTCGTCGAACTCACGCACGAGACCGTGGGCGCCGTCTTCATCTCCCGGCAGGTCGGGCGGTCGACGCGGACGCAGTACGTCGCCGCCGACGACGTCGGCGAGCAGTTCCAGAAACGGCACTTCGACGACCGGCTGGGCTGGCACGAGACCACCGTCCCTCGACGAACCGTTCGCGACGAGCTCATCACTCAGCTCACGCAGTCGTCCTCGACGTCGGCGGAGCGATTAGGTGAAGGAGCAACCAGCGAGCCAGACACCTTCGTCGTGAAGCCAGTTCGAGAGCTCCAGACACCGTAGCGGCTAGACTTAACCAACATTCCGAACCGATACCGACACAGTGTTGGTTAACTCTGGGGCTGGATCCACTCCCTCGCCCCCACCCACCGCCCTGTCCCTCGAGTGAGTGTATCCTGGCGGCCGGCCCGCACGAACGGCCGTCGCGACGGGTTTTATCGGCGCACTGTTCGTCGAGTGCGAGTATGGTCGTCGTCGAGGAGGTCACCAAACTGAGCGAGCGCCGCACCCAAACCTCGTCCGAGGCGTTTCCGGACGATGGGCTGGCGTCGATTCGGTCGGCCGTCGAGGCCGTCCCAGCAAGCGTCTTCGACGGGGCGACGAAACACACGGAGGTCGGCGGCTTCGATGCCGCGATCGCCGACAAGCTCTCGCAGTACGAGTACGAAGGGGACGCCGCCGGCGGCTACAACCCGAACTGCAAGCTCTGGTCGCATCAGGGGTTTAACTACAGCGTCGATCTCTACGACGCCGACGCGCGCATCGCCATCGAGGTCGAGAAGAGCGAGCGGAAGAACGTCAGCGACGACCTCCTCAAGTTCCAGAAGGGGTACCGCACCCAGAAGGACGGCCGGCCAAAGATCGAGTTCGGCTCTCTGGTGGTGCCAGTAAACTACCTGGGCCGGCATAACCTCTACCAGCACAGTCTGACCAAGCTCGACTTCATGAAGGGCGTCCTGTTCATCGACGACGTCGCCGTCATCGGCTATCGCGATCCCCGACCGGACTAGACGCTGTCTCTCCTGACTGTTTGTCGGCGCCGGAAGGCGTGCAGCGCGCGACAGTGTGCGCTGCGTGACGCACCATGCCTGGTCCCGATCCGCACGACGACACGAGTGCCGACTACGAACGGTTCGAGAAGGAACAGCTCGCCCAGGACCGCGACGCCGCCGGCGTCGACACGGCGGACGTCGACGACACGACGGCCCAACGCCTGGTCAGCGACCTCGTCGACGCGGACGACGTCACTCTGGTTCCCGAGGACCAAGTTCTGGTTCACAAGCCGAGCGGTACGGCGTTCGACTCGACAACGCAGTTGGCCGTCTTCCACCGTGGCTGGACGGCCGGCCGTGACGCCGACGGGGAGGGCGAGTGATGCAGCAGACCCTCGTCGGCTGCGCTTTTTGCGACGCGCCGCCCGGTACGGAGACTGGCGAGGCCCACACCTGGGGGCAAGACGAGCGGGTCACCCACCCGATCTGCGTGGACTGCGCGATTCAGACGGAGCCGGATCCCGACGAGTGCGATCACGTCGTCTGTGACGGCTGTGGACTGGTCGTCGACACACTTGCGGCACTCACCCGGTTCCGGGTCGAACTGGGGCACCTGGAAGGCCCGTTGCAGCTGTGCGCCCGCTGTAGTCCGGGCGGACTCGCGACGTACTGGACGCGCGACCTCGAGGAGCATCTGGTCGCGACGCCGGCGGAGTGACCCAAACACTCTTTACTGTTTCGCTGTAAACTGTAATCAAGAACACCCGTGTCACGTACCTCAAACCGCGCCGACGGCGACATCGTCCAGGACTTCCTCTCGGTCGCCGATCTCCTCGAGGAGCCACAGCTGGCTCAGCTGTACGCGTACCTCGCCCGGGAGGAGGCGACCGTCCAGGACGTGATGGACGACCTCGAGCTCGCACAGGGAACCGCCTACAGCTACGTCAACCGGCTCGTCGACGCCGGCGTCGTCGACGTCACCGACGACGAGCAGCCGCGCCGGTACGCCGCCCGTGAGATCGACCTGACCGTGACGACGGCCGCCAGTGACCGCGAGTACACGATCACGCCGGCGCTCATCGACGCCGTCGGCCGCCGCGAGACGGACGCCGACATCGACACCTACATCGACCGCCACGGCGTCGCCGGCCTCGCGACGGCGCTCACCTACGCGATTGCTCGGGAGCGTGGGGATGTGACCCACCGGCTGATGGCGGAGGACCTCGACATCTCGCCGCTGGCTGCAGAGATGGTCCTCCAGGCGCTCCGGCCCGTCGTCCACGAGCACTACGACATCGAGGAAGCTGGGGCAGGACTCGACGAGTTGGATATCGACGACGGCGACGCGGCTGACGACGCGTGAGCCGGCTCCACATCGCCGACACCGGCCTATTCGTCGCGATGGGACAACCCTCGAACAGTCGGTACCAAGCTGTTCGCCGATTCGCTCGCCGGAACGACGTCACCTTCGTCCTGCCCGAACGGGTGTACGAGGAGCTGACCGTCGACGACCCCGACGTCGAGGCGCCACCTATCGACGCTGCGATCGACGAGGGCTGGGCGACGATTGCGGCGCCGCTCGAGTTCTCCGAGCCGGTCGTCTCGCGGGTGATGGATGGCTTCCAGCGGTACATCGCGAACGCCGACGACCGACCCGCCGACGAGGTCGAACGCGCCGACGCTGCCCTCGCTGCGCTGCCGCCCAGCATCTCAGCGCGGGGAAGGCGACCGAGGAGTACATCTACACGACCGACATCGCGGCCGGCGAGGGGGCCGAAACCGTACTCGCGAGTGAGGGGTACGGGGACTCGGTGACGTACGTGAACGGGTTCCGGTTCATCGAGGACCTGGTCGCCGGCGACAGCTGACGCTATTCGGGGTCGAGGTCACGAGCGTCGAGGTCGCCGGCGAGATACTGCTCCCCCGTTCGCGTGATATCGTAGACCCCGTTCCCGAGGTGGACGAGGAGGCCGTATTCGACCAGCGTCTTGCAGCGGGCATTGATGTGTTGACGGGAGAAGCGAACCCGGTCACTTTCCGCCATTTCTTTTGGGGTATCGGGGCCGGCTTCAGCAAGATGCTCTAGAATGCGGCCATCGGCACGAGACATCCAGTCGGCGTCAAAGCGCATAATCGCTTCTGGTTGCGCCGACACTATCCCGAACGCGCTAAGTCAAATAGAGGAGCGCATCGCTTCTGTGGTTGACTCCTAACGTTTTAAACGTCTGTCACCCAAAGCCCCGATTGTTCAGATGCATTCCCCTCCAGCGGACAGTTCGGGCGGACCGAATGACCTCGTCGTCGAGATCATCGAGACACTGGAGATATGCGGGCTCGAAGACGACGGTTATCAACTCCACGATTACGTGGACATCGATGCGCTCGAACAGTTGCTTGCCTCATCCGATGGGGACATCGCCGTCCAGTTTACTGTCGAAGGGATTCCACTCGAGGTCTCACCGGACGGTGTCGACGTCATTGTCGAGGATGAGTCCGGGTGCGTCAACGAATAACGACGTTCGTTGCGGAGACGGGGAGTGTTCTCGAAAGCCCTCAGCCGCTCGACGTCCCGCGACCACCGCTGCGCGCCTCGTGCCTGCGGTGCTTGCGGGGTCGGGGGACGGCCGAGGCGGCCTCGCCCTTTCTGAGTCCGCCAGGACTGTAGCTGACGCACCGAGCGAAGTAGATGATTAGATAGGTGTGTACGTAGCGGCCCGCCCCGCTCGCCGCTGCCGCCCTCCGCGTCGCTCGCGACCGACCATTCCGGGCGTGCGGGCGCTCTCCGCACCGCCCGCGCCCGTTCCGGGCTAAAGTGCATGTGCCCTCGGCGCCAGCGGGTAAGCGCGAGGGGTTGCGCGGCGTAGCTGCTCACCCCCCACGCTTACTCCGCTGGCCGCTCGCTCTGGGCGGGTCGGCGCGCGGTGCTGGTTGGGGCCACCTCATGCAGGCGCGCTCTCGCTCGCGCCCGGTAGGGCGCTCGCGAAGGCGCGAGCGAGAGCGCGCAGATGGTTCTGTCGGTCGTTGTCGTCGGAAAACCGCGATGTTGGAGCATCGCGGAGTCGGCGCGTGAGCGCCTTCGGAATCTGGTGTGATTCCAATGTCTAGTAACAACGCTAGCGGAAAGGTCGTTTCGGTCGATGAACAGGCATTCGAGAAAGCGGGCGGTCAGGCGGTCGATGAAGACGGCTTCCCGGTCGTCGACGAGACGCCGGAGTTCGAGGCGGCGGTCGAGCAGGAGACGCAGGCGAAGGTGGATGCGAACCACCCGGACGGGATCGCGGACACGAGCGAGGACCGGATTCACGGTGTCACCCTCGAACAGGAGGAGCGCATTCGGGCGCGGGAAGCCGAACTGGAGCGCATCAGTGCCCAGGCCGAGCTGGGAACGCAGGACGGTCGGGAGCAGCGCACGCGGGAGGTCGTCAGCGAGCAGTGTGGTCGTGACGAGCCGGCGCCGGCGGAGCGCACGGATCCCCGAGAGAAGCTGACGCAAGAGGAACTCGCGGCGGTCAACGAGCAGGCGATGCGGATCAGCGACGAAGTGCAGGGCGGTTGGTCGAGGGCGGTCGTCGCAAAGCAGCTGGCCGAGAAGGTGGAGCGCGGGCGGGACGTCACGAAGGCGGTGCTGGAGACCCTCGAAGAACTGAAAGCGGCGCCGGGGGCGATCGTGCCCATCGCGGACGTGCCGGACGTCCCGGTCGGTGAGGTGACAGTCGAAGGTGAAATAATCGAACTCTGGTCTCCCAGTAGTAGCGCGATTCAACAAGTCGGGCTGATAGCGGATGATAGCGGGAAAATCAAGTTCACCTGCTGGGAGAAATCCGGGCAGACGGTGGTGCGTGAAGGTCAGACAGTGCGGTTCCGGGCAGCAGCCAAGAACTGGTACGAAGGCCGGTGCTCAATCGCGCTGACCGGGTGGTCTCGGATCGAGTTCCCGGAGCGCGGTCGGTGGTGGGAAGAATAGCCAGTCGAGGCAACCCTCTTTTTGCTGTGTGCCGGACCGACCCAGACCCCGCCACCCCACCCTCCGCTCCGTGCTCGCTTCGCTGCGCGCGCAGCCACAACCGTAGTTGAATGCTGTACCTGACGGCTCCGTCGGTTTCTCCTGTGAGCAGCATCAGCGTTTATTTTGCAGGATATCCCGACAGCCGCTGAGATATTCGAGATAGTAGATGGACAGAGATAGATACAAATCTGGTAACTTCCTGTACTTTAGCACATTCATGAATAAGGAGGAAGCGTTGGAGTTGATCGATAGGCTTGGAGGCGACGAGCAAGCCTGGGTCGACCTCAAATCCGATTACTACATCAAAGGAAACCTCTATCTTGAAGCAGAGTTTGTCAAAGATGTACAATCTCTTGCCAATGTTTTAGATGCCAGAGAAGACCGCTATCTTCTAATCGGGTGTGATGAGGATGGTGGCGTAGTTGGCGTATCTGAAGGAGCTGAAGATGAAGATGCTGATACACGACATCTCCTTAGTTTCGAAGCCGATGACCTTCAAGACATAATTGATTCCAGACTCAGTCCTGGTCCACAGCTTTCGCTACACTCCTTTGTGGAAGATGGATCCAAGTTTGCCGTGTTGGTCGTAAATCGTGTGAAGAAGCCGCCTTGCGTTACGACGAGTAAGCTGGAGGATGATGAAGGTAGTGTTGAGCTCCGAGAGAATGAAATTTGGGTTCGGAAGTCGTCTGGGAAAAAGGAGGTCGACCGGGACGAATTTGAGTCTATTGTCGAATATAGAATAGAGCAAGAGCGAGCGTCTCTGATGAGAGGGATTCGTCGGGTAGTTGAGCTTGACCCTGAGTCAATTGCCACAATCGGAGACCTAGAGCCGAACGAGAAGGCAGAAGCTGATATTACGTTCTCCATTGACGAAGAGGGGGATTACACAGTTTCCAGCGAAGTCACACGAGACTCATTTACTAAACTCTCTCACGATCTGGAGGCAGACATCCACCGTAGGGATAGTAATCCGGAACACTACACTTCTCTCTATGACCTGATGCGGTATTATGCTGGGTATGATAAGCTCGGTCTTGACGACGATGCTGTCCGCCTTCTGGCTGAGAGCGCGTTAAAGAATTGGATTCCCGGTATTCTCTGGTTAGATCAGGCTGAACCAGACCAGGCAACGGAGGTTCTACAGACTGTACCTGATGAGCACAGCATTAGAACAACTGTTTGTAAGCTGCTGGTTTTGACGGGTGACAGGGATACTTTCGACCGTTATCTTTCGGAAAGCAGTAGTATAAGTAATCCGCGATTTGATGCAGACAATTATCGGGAGCAGTTTGGTCAGTCGGTCGATTCCCAATTAGATGTTATGGGAAAGAATTTGGACCGGGTGGAATACGAGGACTTCGATTTGGAGTTAGACTACGAGTCTTTTGATGATGACGAGCTACGGACTCTGATTTCGGAGGTCGCGTCCGTGTGGCTGGAGTGTGATGATGACGACACCTGCAAAGACCTGAAGTACGCTTTAGTGAATCTGGAGCTGGCATTGGGAACCCGAATTTTCTAACGATTGTAATGCCACTCAAAACAGTACGACAATTACTAATATTCAAATAGAAAACAGATAATCCGTTCGACTATACGCCCACCCCCAATTATACAAATAGTTCAATTTGTCCGGGGTAGGGTCGGCACTCGAAGGAAATATTACGTCCAGTCGTTTAGGAGAAAGTATCGGAAGTCACGAAATGGTCAGCAGGGTCGCGTGGCAGGGCTGAGGTTCGACTCCTCAGAGGCGTATGCCACAAACGGCAGTTCCCGAGGACCCGACCCGGTAACCAAGATTCTGACCATGACAGGAACAAACGCCCTCGCGTCGATTATCGCAGGTACAGTTCTGACGACTTCCGCACCCACGGTGGCGGTTAGCATCGTGGCGCTGTTCGCATTCAGCGTCATCATGATGCGGACGCCTTCTCTCGGGGCAACTGCTTGAGTCACATCTCCACTCTATGTGCCGCCGAGTCCTCGCTTCCGTGCGATCCAGAAGATAAGTGCTTCCGGCGGATACTGGATTCGGATACGGATCTTGCGGAGGAGTCCGACTTCGGATTCTTCTTTGACTTCCTCCAGAACAGACCTGTATTGTGAGATTCCGATTTTAGAGATAGCGAATAGCTCAGCTAGGGTTTCGTCGATCCAGCAAACCAAAGTGAAGGGGATGATGGCTCCCAGAGAGACTCCGAGTGCGACTGCTGTGTAGACAGGAATCATCACAATGGACGGTGCAGATTCGACTGCTTCCAGCAGGATGCTCGGTGATGCTATCATACCTGCGATGAGGAGTAGTCCCGAGCTCAGGTAGATCGCCCAAAACAGGGTTCTTCCCATTGAACCCACTTGGTCGTGTCCGACCTCGTGGAGGAAGACGTAGTCAACGACATCTTTTGAGAAATCGTCTTTTGCTTGTTCGTTCATCAACAGGGTTCCAAGGGGAGTGTAGTCCCCCATTCGCTTGCTGTCGTTGCGGAACCAGTATACTGTCCGTGTGATTCCTCCCGCGGTGTATTCGCTTGTGTTAGTTACTCCGCCACGAATTTTCGCGTAGTAGTGAGTCAACTCAGACTGAATTTGACCGAACACGGCTACAGAGAACCCTCTTTCCAGCATATACAAGAGCCTGATATTTAAGCAAACTGACGGAGGAATCAGTCATAGCTATTCTTTCCAACGGGTTAATGGCAGGCGCGTACATCATCTACTGCTGAAAATGCCTGATAACCGGTTTTCTCTTTATCTGGACTGCTTCACGTTTGGCGGTCCGCCTCGACGTATCTTCTACGCTGTTATCTTGGAAGGTGTATTCCTTCTCGGTCTTTTCAGCTTCACCTCGGAAGGATTACTGGATACCAGTGTAGTGCCACAGTTTACAAAGGTGCTCACTGTTGCCGCCGTTGTAACCGGTCTCGGCGCGTATCTCATATCACGGAGTGCTGCCAAGGACTCGTTCTCCCCCATTCTACACACGGATTTTGTCCCTGGTCTTATCGCAGCAGGTTACCTACTTCTTGGTGGATCGGCGACTGGAATCGGGTTTTTGCTCCATACCTGGGTTTACCAGACGCCGCTAGCCCCGACCAACCAGGAGATCTGGGTGGGTCTTTGCATCGGTGTTATCTTCGGATTTTTGATTCTGTTC
Source organism: Haloplanus litoreus (assembly GCF_045690335.1). Classification (GTDB taxonomy): domain Archaea; phylum Halobacteriota; class Halobacteria; order Halobacteriales; family Haloferacaceae; genus Haloplanus; species Haloplanus litoreus. Next base: position 25,456 of record NZ_CP147876.1, read on the forward strand.
TACTTCGACCGTTACGAAATCGACGCCCCAGATGACTACTACCAGTTTGAGGAGGCCTCTGAGGGGGTAATCAAGGCGAAGGAGTTCCTAGAGAAAACCGAGCTACCGCCGATCGATTTGACCGGGAGGTACAAAGCACTGGAAGAATCGATGCAGGAGACTGCGGATGTGCTTAGGAAGGCGAAGACTCAGGACGGAGCAAGGCAGCTCAGGATGTTGAGGCTTGTTTGGATGATCTCCATGGTCGACCAGAGCCATCGAAGCATCTGATCGCCGGAGATTCGCAATCCCCAAACCAGCAAGAATTAAAAGATCGGAGACAGGAGCTTAAGTCAGTAATTAAGCGGATAAAGAAGATAGCCAATCATGGATGAACCTGTAGATGTCGAGTCTGTCTGGCCTCATACGGAGATGGTTCTGTTTCTGATAGACTCAGATACCTGCTTTGGTGAACCGGTGGGCGATATCATGGAAGAGGTCGTAGACTGTGAGCACGTAAACGGCGAAGGCCGACACATCGATAATGACCTCTCGGCCGACACTCATCGGTTGCCCAAAGCCAGTATCGAGAGAGACAAGGAGATCATCCCTAACAGCTTGATTCTGGTTCACTGTGACCTAGTTATTGGAACTAAGATGGAGGACTATCTCAATGGTACAACAATTCCTAAATCCTCCCGCATAGTAGCCATTATTGACGATTCAGAGCACTCGAACCCGGGACAAAAACTCGATATGATTCAGCGTCCTATTGAAAGAGCTTCATCGAAGGAAGAAATCATGGATGAGGCCAGGGACTACTTCAGGACGATTTGCCCGGAGTGCAGCGGCCTATCTGCTCGTTCCTGGGTTTTCAAATGGTGCGAAGGTGCCTACCACAGGGTGGAGAATTAGCATGGCTCGCCACGAAAAAGCCTTGCTCAGAGTGTCGCAGTGGTTGGATCTTTCGCGTACGGAGCGGCAGGAGTTCGTTGATACCGCTCAGAGGATTTCATCTCGGCAGGAAGCCGCGTTCAGCCAGTACGATGAGGAGTATTTAGAGCACCTGAAGCAGGATGTCTTCACCCACGAGGAGGTACTCAGCTACCTGGAGGAGGCTGGCATCGGAGAAGACGTCGTCCAGGACTTCAGTTCCGGAGAGATTCCTTTCGACGAGGTCTACCAGAGCTGGAATGAGATCCGGTACTCGGTTAACGAGATTCTGGATCTAACGATGCTGCTTAAACTGGTTCACTCCTGCTCGGAAACCCTTTCTCAAGGGATTGACAGCCGGTACAAGTTCCAGAAACTGGTCTACCTGGTGAACCAAGAGCTCGCAGACCAGAACCGAATGGACCGAGACACTACGCCATACGATCACGGCAAGTTGGAGAAAACCGGATTCCGCTACACATACCGGATGCGGAGCTCCGGGCCTTTCGCCAAGACATTGGAAGAGGATAAACGCCGGCTCTACGCCTCTAACCTGATTGATGAGGAAGTAATGGCGAAGGTGGAGACACCGGAGATAAACGAGGAGAACTGCCGGTACCGGATCACACTGGGACGGTCGGGTGAAGTGGTGATGGACCGTTTCGCTTCCCAGCTTGAATTATTGGAGACAGAGGTCTTGTCGGACTGGGAGGATACAATTGACCACGTCGTCCTCCAATTCGGTCACATGACGGTGGAAGAACTCCACGAATACATCATGGACTTGGACCCGGTCAAGGAAGCAGAGGAGCGGGACCTGCTGCTAAGAGGAGACGAGTGACGTATGATTCTGAACCTTGGATCACGATTTCTGCTGGAGGAGAGATAGGCCATGTCTGAACCCATAATTAAGGAAGAAGTCCAACAGTCGATACGAGAAGATGAGGGAATCGACGACGAGTACGTAGACGAGTTCATCGACATATTGGACGCTAAATACCGGGACCTCGAGTTTGACGATGAGCTGGTCTCCTTGACCCGGATGGATATTGAAGGGTTCAAAGTCATCGATGAGTTAGACGTTTCCATTTCTGACCGGGCCACCATCATTCACGGACGAAACTCGAAAGGGAAGAGCAGCTTCATTGAGGCCACCCGGTTCAACCTTTTCGGCAGAGACAATGACGATCCATTGATCACGAGACCGATTAACCGGAACTACAAGAAGCTGAAAACCGACGGGTACTGGCGGAAGGGCCGCCGCAACTACCAGTCCACCGGGAGATGGAGCGGAATCAGAGCTATGAAGGCCACAATAAGCCCAACGTCATCGAAAATCCGGGGGACAGTGAACACAGCGAGGCGGAGCAACGCACCCAATCAGAAGTCGACGACCTAATCGGCATCACACCGCTGTATGAGCAGGGTTTCGACCGGTTCAACATATTCTCCTTGTTCAGCATTATCTCCGGTGACCTTCGCAGCTTCTATGGTTGGGACGAGGCCGCGGATCTGATCGATCTGTTGTTCGGTATCAAGCTCACCAAGGTGGATAGGGCGATACGCAGTGAACTTGAGGAGTGCAAGTTGGAGGACGAGGAACAGGAAGCGAAGACTCGGTTGCTGGAGTACAAGCAGCGGGCTAAACGGATCAATGACGAAATCCAGGAACTGCGGCAGGAGCAGGAACAGGTAGAGGACCAGCTTTCTGAGAAGGTAGAAAGACGGGAGGAACTTGACCGGCTTCTTGATAAGAGCGAGGCGGATTCGGCTCTCTCCGAGAAAATCGATTTGAAGGATGAGATATCGGATATTCAGTCTCGTCTCCAAGAGAAGGAGGACGAGTTCCGAAGTGTGAAACAGGAGATATCTAAGTTAAAGGATGAGACCGCAACCGACGAGATTGCCCCTGCTTTACAGGAAATTCAGCAGCTGATCTCGCTGCCGAACCGGTGTCCGGTCTGCACCCGCGATGTTGACCCGGAGCAACAGCAACGTTTCAACGACCACGGTGACTGCCCGCTCTGCGGAAAGGATGTTCCAGACGACCGTTACGAAACGGTGTCCGAGGTTGACGAGGAAGGTGAGGTAATTGAGCGGGAGAAGAGGCAGGAAGAACTGGAGGAATTGGAGAGCCGGCAGAGGACACTGGAGGGAGAGATTGAGTTCTTGGAAGAGGAACTGGAGGAGAAGAGGGACCAACTTGAAACCGTAAAAACGCGGGAAGAGCAATCCGGCTTTGCAGAGTACAAGCGTGAAAAGGAGAAGATAGAGCATGAAATCGAAGATCTGCGGGACAAGAATACTTCCCTCGAACTCAGTATCGACGCGAAGAAAGGCTCGTTACATGGTGTTGCCCGGCAGGTGTGGGAGTGGAGCCAGATTGACGAGGAAAGACAGAGGAAGGAGCAGCGGATGGATGCGTTGGAGTCCTACCAAAGCATTATATCCGAGGAGCGGAAGGAAGCCCGTCGACGGTTGAAGAACAGGCTGGAAGAGCGGATGGAATCTCTCTTGGAAATCTTCACACGCGGCACCTTTGCCAATGCCACCGGTGTCCGCTTCGACAGAGGTAATTCGTACAGCTACACGATTCACCGTACAGACAATACGCAGAAATCACCAGGACTGTTGGGACAAACTGATGCAGAGCTCCTTCTGCATATGCTGCTTTTCCACACTACGGTTTTGGCAGAGTTGGAGGAGGAGCGTGAGACAGTTCCGCTCAAACTGCTGCTGATTGACTCGCCCTACGGGAATGGTCCGGACGATGAGAACGCAGCGGACGTTACAGACTTCTTGTTGGAACTTCCTGAAATCCTGGAAAGCTACCAGCTAATCGTGGCGATGGCGGATTCAAACCTAACCGGCCGGGATAAGCTGGCGGAATCCTACGCCTTGGAGCCGGTTGAGAAACATATCTGAAAATTTGATTCCCGTATAGGCCCGGAAAGGGGAAGCAGCCTCGGCGCACATACCCTTCATTACGTTTAGGGGGACTAGGACGTCGTAATTCAATCCCGTCAAATCTCTCAATAGGTTCGGCAATCCCGCGTAGAGTTTATTTCCCCCTCAATGGGTGAGGGGCTCGCTGTACTGGCGAGTTCCCGAAACACGGTGAGAACGATGGCAACTAGAGACATCTACGAGAGCGGATTCGACGAAGACGTCCGAACGGAATCGAGTGCGAACCAATGTCCCGAGTGCGACGGACGGGTCACCACGAACGCGGTCGAAACGGTCTGCGAGGACTGTGGCCTGGTCATCGACGAACAGCGAATCGATCACGGGCCAGAGTGGCGAGCGTACGACGACGAGGAGCGCGAGCGAACGGGTGCCCCACTCACTGCGGCCCGTCACGATCGCGGCCTGTCGACGGAGATCGGTCGCGGCACCGACGCGAAGGGGAACGAGATCGCCGGGCAGAAGCGACGGCGACTCGCGCGAATGCGCCGCGAGCAGACCCGTGGTCGCTGGCGGTCGAAAGCAGAACGGAATCTCGCCCACGGCTTGGGCGAAGTGCGCCGGCTGGCCAGCGCGCTCGACCTCTCCGATTCGGTCCGCGACCAGGCGTGCCAGCTCTTCCGGAGCGCCCAGAACGAGGATCTGCTTCGAGGCAGGTCCATCGAGGCCATCGCCGCGGCCAGCGTCTACGGGGCCTGCCGGTGCAACGGCCTCTCGCGGTTAGTGGACGACGTCAGCGAGATGGCCCGCGTGGCGGAGTCACGAGTCACGAACGCGTACAAAACGCTGAACGAAGAGCTGGGCCTCCCCGCTGAGCCCGTCTCCCCCAGCATGTTCGTGCCGCGCCTCGCCTCGGACCTCGAGTGTCCGGACGAAATCCGACAGCGGGCCCGAGCCCTCGCGGAACAGGCCGAGGAGCGCGGCGTCACGACGGGCGTCCATCCGGCCGGGTTCGCCGCGGCCTGCCTCTACAAGGCCGGTCGCGAAGAGGGCCGATGGTTGACGCAATCCGAGGCCGCGGACGTAGCGAACGCCTCGAAGGCGACTGTTCGGGCACACCGGGATACGTTGGAGGAACGGGTCGCCTGAGGCAGTCCACTGTCTCTCCGTCTGTACTGCACATCGGTCTATCCACGCTACGATTTAAACACGAAGACGAGCCATGTTCTCTGTAGACTGCTCTATGAACGGTCGTTACTCCGACTTTGAGGAATTGCGGCCGACTGGCGAGGCGTCCCACATTCCGGACACGAGGCTGGACGACGGCTGTGAGGGTGCCCCCCGGCGGCAACGCGTCGCGACGAGCTCTGGTGGCTACCCTGATGCGCCGACGGCCGCCGATGGCGAGTGCAAGTCGTGTGGGGTGTCAGTCCCAGACGGCCAGACGAAATGCCGGTTCTGTCTCTCTAACCATCTCGGAGGTGACGCCACTAGCACGAACGAGGCAGCGTCGACGACGTGCCTCGGCATCGTCCACCTGATTGTCGAGTCGACCACGTTCTACGGCGCCGTGGCAAAGGGCGGCGCCGCGGCGAACCTCCTCTCTGCCAACGAGGCGGAGCCGGCCGTCGACGACTACACGCTCATCTACGATCTCGATGAGGCGCCGGCGCGCCAGCTGGCCGAGCAATGGCCCTCACTTCCCGACGCGGTACAGGTGTCGTCAGAGGAGGGAGAGCGGCTTCTCAGTGCCGCCCGTGACCGGACTGGGTGGCACGGGAAGGGAGCGTCGGAACGTCCGGAGCAGGCCCCGACGCGCCTCTACGACCAGCGTGGGGACGGCATCCGCGGCGCGTCGCGTCTCGACGCGGTCCTCGACGACGCCGTCGACGCGGTGTGGCTGGTTACAGCGATGGCGCTGACCGAGTCTACTGGCGAAGCTTGGGCTGATCGGCAAGAGTCGTCGGTACCGACGACGCAGGAACTCGACTGTCAAACCTGTGAACGGGCGACCGACCATCGGTTCAAGACCCACGAGTCGGTCCCGGATGAGGCGTGGACGGGACAACCGATCTGGGAGTGTCGGGTGTGTGGCTCGGCTCGCTACGGACCCAGCAAAGCGGGTCAGGACTCGCCTTAACCAACATCGCGACATAGAGATACACCAATGTTGGTTAACGAGCAGACCCAGTCCGACAGCTACCCGCAGCCGGAGAGGTTTCTCTGCGCCGTGAATCGGCGAGGCGCTTCACATGGACCCACGCAACACGCCCGGATATCGACTGTATCGCTCACTCACCAATCTCAAGCGCATCGAGACGGCCGGACTCGACGACGCCGATCAGGAGCGGATCGAGGCAGCGAGGACACTCCTCCAGAACGTGAGTCTACTCACCCAACCACAACACAGCGAGGACGCCGATATACAGGTCGAGTCCTGAGCGGCGTCGCAATGAGCAATTTGGGTGGATCGGGTCGGAGAGTGTTTATCGCCCCCATGAGGGGTGCGGGGCGAACCAGTCGTGGACGGCCTCCGTGGGGCAAACCAGATGCGGGCGAGTTCGATAGCGCGCTGGTGAGGCCTCCAAGACGACCAGTCAGTATCAGAGGGTGATGAGTCGTGACTGAACTCACAAAAACGCTGGAACTGAAACTGGTAGATCCGAACGCTCACAAACGGGAGAAACTCCGTGAGACACGGGCGGCCTACCAGCAGGCGCTCCAAGAGGCCTTCGACGCCAACTGTTCCACCTTGGGGGAAGCGAACGACATCGTGGGTGACTATCAACTGAGCAGTTACGCGAAGAACGCTCTGAAGCGGTATGTCCCGCAGCTAACGACGACGTATGGGGCAAATAAACTCAGTGACGATCACCCTGTCCGCTTCACGAACGAGGGGGTGAAGATCGACCACAAGCCCGAAAACACGATCGAGTGGTACGTCAAAATCCCACACCATGAGGACTACCACCTCTGGGTACCAGCACAGCCGAACCCTGAGCAACGGGACTGGCTTGAAGCAGTGATCACTGGCGACGCAGACGTGGGGGAAGGTCGTTTGCTCAAGCGGGAGGGAACGTGGTATTTCCATCTCATCGCGACCCGTGACATCCCGCTCAACTCCGAGGTTCCCGCCGAAGAACGTACCCCCATTGGCGTCGATATCGGGGAAGCAAGTCTCGTCACGGTGTGTCACCGCGACGAGCATGGGTCCCCGACAAACCCTGAACTCTGGACGGATGAGGGGAAGACTGTTCGTCGACTCCGCAAGCGCTACTTCACCACGATGCGGCGACTCCAGCGTCGCGAGAGCGAACGGATTACAGACACCTTTGGCGACGAGTTGTGGGCGCAAATAGACGATATCCTCCACACGGTCACCAGGGAAGTGGTAGAGTACGCTGAGTCAGTCGAGTCGCCGGTTCTCGTGCTCGAGGATCTCAGGTACATCCAGGAGTCGATGGACTATGGGGACTACATGAATCGCCGGCTTCACGGCTGGGGATTCGCCAAGCTCCACGCACAGATTACGTATAAAGCGGTTGAGAGAGGGATTCCCGTTGTCACAGTCGATCCGCGGAATACCTCTCAAGAGTGCCATGCGTGCGGTGAGAGGGGAGCCCGACCTCAACAGGCGACGTTCAAATGCTCCAACGACGCCTGTTGGATCGGAGAGTACCAGGCAGACATCAATGCCGCACTCAACATCGCAGATCGCTACCTCAGCGGAGAGAGTCGTTCTAGAGAACACGAGAACGACGATGACTCGGCTGAGGATGGGGCCTCGTTGACCAGGCCACAAGACAGCCAAGCCGATGCTGAAACCCAGCAGGCGACGCTTGGAACGTATGCGTCTTGAAACCGTCAAGCTGAGCGGTTGCTCAGCTTGAAATCCTGTGGCGGGATTTCTACATCTAACTGATGTGGGCGGAGGTCAAGGGACATCGCGCACTCTTTCCACTAGACATACCAACGTCCTCCCTCGTGGATTACGACGTTTTATGAGAGAGTATAGACGGTCAATCCCGCTCGATACATACGGCTATGGATATCACGGATACCGTCGTGAAAGAGGGTACGAACCCATCGTCACGTTGTTTTCGGCAACGTTGAACAGTATAACCACAGAGGGCTCAGGCGGTTGCCGAAACGGTCTGAACGAGGGAAATTCCTCCGGGACTTTTGTCCGACGGGAATGTTTTAGGAGCAGGTCGCAAGTTACAGCGCATAATGGACAAAATACCGTTGGAAGAGGTACTGGAGAAAGACCTCGCCACAGCGGTTGATTTTGAAATTACTCTGGCTGCCCTTCTCTCTGCAATTCTCCTGATTTCACCCGGGGTTAGTGATGTCCTTCAATTTCCGACAATAGCGGTAGCACTCCTTTTGTTGGTTCTGACGCTACTGCGTCAAATGGCCATCATCAGTCAGCTTTCGCGTACCGAGCTGATTCTGGATAAGACATCTCCACCACTGGTAATCGCCACCACCTACGCCGTTCTCTACACGACCCTCTGGATTGGAAGTGTTGCTTCGAATACCCTTCCTATACAGCCACTGACAATTGCACTTCTCATATCGACTCTTACACCCCCGATTTTGATTGCTTTGTACGAGTTCTTCTACCGCGATTTTATGCTGACTGTCTCAATAATTATGTATAACCGATACGTGGATTTGGATGATTCAAAATTCAAGAACAGAGTAGCGAGGAGACTAGGTTCGTGGCTTGGTAGATCCGAACTTTCTGTCGACGAACAACCGCCAGAAATAGACCGGATTCGAGACGTCGGTGAATCTTCACTGGATGATGTGAACCTGGGAACGCGAGTCGGTACTCGGCTAGGAGTTGCCATAGCCCTTGTCTTGTTCATAGGATTACTTCTGCTACCGGCTGCCGTCGTGGTTTACTATGTGTCTGCGCCTGTTCTTCACTTGATTAAACTCGTGATACTGGCGTTGGGGCTTGCGGTGAGCACAAACTTCGTTATCGTTCTAGTCCGCTTCCTGTTCGCGCGATTCGGACGGGACGACTTCGATATGAGCAACTGGCGGTACTTCCGGTACTCACTCATAATATACATTCTATTCGTCCCACGATTACTCTCAGAACAAGGGCACTCAGTGAATACAGACCTCGTGACCGGGTTAGCCATTCTATTTGTGTTTGGTCCGATTGCCCTCAGAATGTGGCAGTATAAGCGCCAAGAAGGATGACGAGGCGAAGGACATCAGTCACCGTCGGTTCGGACACAATAGAGCATCCGAAGTCGGTCGGAGACCGGCAGGAGCTGCTCATTCCGACCGGAGAATCACCCTTCGAGAAGGCGAGCCTCAACCACTCATAGTTGGATCTGCTTCGTGGCAACTGCTGTTTTTCAGGGGGCCGGAATGGGTGAGCCCCGCCATAGGCTCGAGATCCGATGTCCTCAGATGACAACCCGTTCCACGACTGCGAGCTGGATCCCGAGGCGATTCTCGGAACACACACCTTCGAAGACGTCCTGTTCACCGACGAGACGGAAACCCCGGTGAACGTGCTCACCGGCGAGACGCCGGCACATTCGCAAGCAACCGTCGAGGAAGCGAAAGAGTTCGCTGCGAGTATCGACACGGAGACGCCCCAGATCGCGCTCCCCGCATCCGTCGAGTCGCAGGTCGAAACACAGAGCAAGCCCTACACGGCGGCCGCGTTCTTCCACTTCAAGGCGACAGGCTCGCTCGAACGCCACCGTGCTTACCACGCCGCCTACGAGTCGGACGCGTTCGCCGTCGACTTCGAGGCAGATTACGCGTCGGGCGACCTGACCATTACTGTCGAACGAGCGGACGTATCCTGAAAAATGGGGGTAGAGAGTGGTTTTACTGGACTGTCGGGGAAAAACCTGGCCGAGCATCGATGAATCCAAACTATTCTTTTCACATCACCAATCCGCAGATCAATCTCTAAGTGGGACAGTAACCGTTACGAGACTTCCATGCGGGTTGGCATCTTGAATATCAATAGAACCCCCAAGTTCTGACACGACCCAGTTGACAAGCCATAGCCCCAAGCCATTTCCATGAAGCAGTGGGGACTCCTCACCTTCCCGTAGCACCTCCCGTTCATTGCTCGGAATCCCGGGGCCATTGTCCCGAACGACAACTTTCCCATACGGCGCATTCCGATTGCCCTCTGTTTCCATTGTTACGGATACCGACGGTTCCTCCGCATCATTATGCTTGAACGCATTCACCACAAGTTCCTGAATCGCCGTCTTTAGCTCCATATTAGCAGTGAAGGACGTTTCAGGAATTGAGGTAGTTAGCTTGTCTTCAGGGACCGCAGCATCAGCCAGCGCCTCCTGAACGACTTCGTCTAGAGAATGCACTTCCTGATCAGCAGATTCCTCAGTAAATGTACTTTCAATACGGCGTGCCTGCTGGCTTATTTGAAGAAGATCGTCGACTGCTTGAGAGATCTCGGTGAGTGCAGATTCCTGTTGGCTCGTTCCGGATTCGGCCAGCAGGTCTGCATACCCCTCGATAACGTTCAGTTCGTTTCGTAAGTTATGACGAAGGACACGATATAACACTTGGAGTTGCTGCCGCCGGCGTCGTTGTTGCGTTATATCGGTGTTGACAGCAACAAAATAGTCGATATCGTCCGATCCCATCGTGATCGGTGCGATGGTCTGGTCGATATACTGGCGTCGACCATCTTTGCGCCGATTGATGAGTTCGTTCTCCCATGTCTCCCCAGATAACACCGTCTGCCAGAGATCGCGATAGAACTCCTTATCGTGCGCTCCAGATTTCAGAATCCGTGGATTCTTCCCGATCACCTCCTCCCGGTTGTACCCCGTCATCTCGGTGAAGGCAGAATTAACGAACTCAATCGTCCCGTCCGGCTCAGTGATATAGATCGCGTGTCCGGCGTGTTCAACTGCCTGTTGGAATATCTGTGCTTCTTCGCGGGCCCGTATGTCAGCAATTGCGCGCCCGATTGTATTTCCGAGATGAGAAAGAATGTCCCGTTCTTCGCCGACAAACGCGTTCTCGCGTTCGGTGTATAGGTTCAAAATCCCGTAGATTTCGTCATCGTAGTGAATTGGGACAGCAGCAGTCGCTCGGACTCCAAACTCTGCTAACGAATCACGCCAGGGCTCCATATCGGATGCTGTCGATACGTCTTGGACAGTACAGACGGACAGTGTTTCGAGTGCCTGGCCAGTAGGACCCTGGCTGGTCTCCGTTCCGTCGGTCGTCACGCTAACGTGGTTGAGGTACTCCGCCGCCTTCTCTCCCGTTGCCCGGGGCTCAACGCGAGCGTGTTCTTCCGCACTCTCACCTATCCAAGCGAACTGATACGCGTCCGACGCGGACAGGTTTTGACAGACGGCAGTTTCGAGCTCGTCTCTACTCGAGGCCTGAACAACTGCTCTCGTCGTCTCGTGGAGTGTCCGGTTGATACGATTTAGTTGTGCAAGCTGGTCCCGCTGACTCTCCAGTTGCCGAGACTGCTCCCGGCGCTCTGTTATGTCCCGGATACAGAACACAACTCTCGAGCTATCTTCTACATCCAACATACTCGCTGAGATCTCCGCCTCGATTTTAGACCCATCTTTAGTCGTACAAACAATATCCTCAGTTCGGCCACGCCCCTCAGTTAGCACACGCTCTATGAACTGCTCATAGGCGTCGCCGTTTGTTGGATGCAGGTCCGTTGAAGCGGAAAGTGCCCGAAGTTCTGACTCAGAGTATCCAAGCACCTCCCGGGCACGAGGGTTGCAGTCAAGGACCTGATCCTGTTCAGCATCAATAACGAGCATCGCATCGTTGACTGATTCGAAAACGGCCCTGTACTGTTTCTCAGTTCTTTCCAATTCGCTGAAAGGTTCTTCGAGAGCCGTCGTCGCTCCAGTAAATTCTTGAGACGGTGTTTGAGCGGTGACGGGTCGATTGGAACTGAAACCGTCTCGTCGATAATCTCCCATACTCCGCCTTCGAACGAAGAATCATCCGTACTGTGAACGAGAACGATAGGATGGAAGGGCGGTTCTTCTCTACCTTTTCGGGACTGAAGCCAGTCGCGATGACGGGCGAGTGCCGGTTCATCAACGAGAAGGATATCCGCTTGGGAAGATCCTCCCGACGGTGAAACACCACAGGGTGTGAACTCAGACAGCTCCCGAAACCACTTGGTTAACTGGCGACGGTTCTCGTCGTGTTCAAACAGGAGCCCAACCACAGCGGACTTCCCAGTCGGAGTTGAATCCTCCTCAGCTTGCTCATCGTTGTCCATCTTACGAACCCCCATCGGTCCCGGCGGACTCAGAATCAGGCTGTTCAAATAATACATCAGTGACCTCAAAACGCGCACCGCCAGTATCGCTCTCTGTTACGGAAACGGTCCAGTCGTGTGCATCTGTGACCTGTTCAACGATGGAGAGCCCGAGCCCGGTGCCGTCTGACTGTGTACTAAACCCGGATTCGAAGATGCGTTCCCGTTTTGCTTCCGGGATTCCATTCCCGTCGTCGGCAACGTAGAACCCATCCGCAAGTACTCCGATAGTGACTGTTACTGGTCTCTCGTTGTGATCCTTTGCGTTTCGAAAGAGGTTCGTGAACAGCTCCATCAACGCACTTCGGTTCGCCCGAATGGAACACTGTCCATCGATTTCAACGACTAATTTTGATTCGCCCGAATCGAATTCATCCCACGTTTCTCGGGCGAGTGTATCTACTGAAACCAATTCAAAATCAGACGCCGAATAGTCCTGGCGGACGAGCGTCAGTACATCGCCGAGGAGGTCCTCAATACGTTCAAGTGCCCGTGCAGTCCGCTCGAAGTATTCGTCATCGCCGTCCTCACGAGCGAGTTCAAGATTTCCCTGAGCGACACTCAACGGGTTGCGAAGATCGTGTGAGAGGATACTGGCGACCTGTTCTAACTGTCGACGTTCCCCATAATCGACCGACAACCGGTACAACCGAAGAAGCGATTCGATTCGTGGTCGGAGCTCGGCCATCGAAATCGGCGTCGTGATGACATCGTCAACGACCTCCCAGACCGACGGGTCAATACGCTTGACATCACTTGAAGTGACGAGTAAACACGGGCGGATTATCGGTTCTGATGCTGTGCGTACAGCCTGGAGTTCTTCGTAACACTGTTCGAGTCCTGGTTCGTCGACGATATAAAGTGCAAACTCAGACTCTGACAGTATCGAATCAGCGGTTGTAACGTGGTAGTCTGACTGTAGCTCCCTCGCGAGCATCTGTCGATTGTTCTCGTGGCCAAAACAGAGGAAGACCTCTTCGTCTACATCGAACTGATTAACCTCGACAGGAGTGCCGGATTGCTTCGGCATCAGATTCCCCACCCCAGAATCACGTCGAGCATTAGCCCTCTGTCGAGGCATCATCGGTCCATTCCGGTGTCCCTGAGAGAATCCCACGAAGTCCCGTCAACGGGTCACCCACTTCGAGGCCGTTCTCCGTGATCTCGAGTTCGCGAAGCGAGCGTTCGAAGTCGCTTGTCCGCTTCTTGAGAACGCCGGCAACCTTGCGGAGCTCTCCACCGTATTCGATATGACGGAGGAACAAAATATTGTCCGCGAGATAGCTCACGCCTGAATCGGTCGCACTGAACTCCTCCATTAACGTGCTTGACTCGTCAACGAGGATTACAGTCACCCCCATATTCGTGAGATACCGACACAGTGCGTGGAGTTTTCGTGTGAGGTCCTGTTGGTCGCCCTGGATCGAGATCTGATACCCCCTAATCCCATCGATCATAACAATATCTCCCCCGTCATCCTCTATCTCTCGCCGGACTGCCTGTGCGAACTGCTGCGGCGACATGTCTAGGGGCTCTAGTTCTTCAAGCGCTGTGTCCCCCGTTCCTCCATCTCTCGAACGGGGATATCGATCGCCTCGCACCGAGTTCGAAGCGTTGCCGCACTCTCTTCGAAGAGATACATAAGCGACCGCTCACCGCGCTCAGCGGCTTCCTTCATGAAATGCGTCCCAAGCGTCGTCTTCCCCGCACCGGTGGGTCCGCTAATGATGGTGACAGTCCCTCGTTCGATACCTCCATTTAGCATTTCGTCCAGTGCAGGTACACCCGAGGAAATCGCTTCTGATTCGAACTGCTTGTCGTGCTTGCCGGGATGAAGTTCTGGGTAGACTGCAATACCCGCGTCAGTGATTTCCATCGCGTGATGTCCGTCCTGAATCGAGGAGCCACGGAATTTCGGCACGTCGATGGTGTGGCCCATCGCCGAGTCTCCGAGTTCAATCGTGCCGTCACTCATAAATTGTAAGTCGTCGTCCGGCTTTGCGTCGGTGGCTTGTGTCGTGAACAGGACTGTTGCCCCATTCTCGCTGAGCATCCGCATGAACGAGAGCGCCTGTTTCCGAAACTGGTACTCATCGCCAGTGAGGTATCGGAGCTGAGTGATCGGATCGACGAACACGCGGTCGGGTTCCAGTTCGGTTACTTTGTCCGAAATAGATTCAACGAACGGATCCCGTTCCACCTGACTCGATTCAAAGATGTCGTACCCCTGGTCGTCTGTAAAGAAGTCAGATTTGGGACTCAAATCCAGGAAGTCGATGTCCGTAAGGTCAAAGCCGAGCTGAGCCCCGTTCTGTTCGATATCTTCAATTTCCTCTTCGAGGTTGATGTACAGCGACGTCTCGCCGTTCGCAGCACCTGTAGTGAGGTAGTGCAACCCAAGAATGGTTTTCCCCGTTCCTGGCCGCCCGCGAACCAGGTAACTCCGCTCTGGAATAAGTCCGCCACGGAGTATTTCATCAAGTCCGGAAATTCCAGTGGAAATACGACTGACTGTTCCCTGCTCCTTCGTGGTTGTATCAGTAGTGTCGTTCATTATGTTTCTGAGGCCTCTTGTTTGGAGGAGATCACGATCTCACCGTCAGCGTGAACCGTCACAAGAAATTCACAGTATGGAAAGATGATTCGGCCGGCCCGCCGGTCCCGCTCGTTGTTTCCGATTGGCTCAAAGAGTTTGTCCAGGGCGTCCGTATCGACTCTGTCAAAGAGCGGAGGGCGACCTGTGGAGTCAACATCGGATATCGCCTCAATGATAACGGCAAGCGTCGCACTGAGCGACTGGTCCGATTCCCACTCATGCGCTGCGAAATATGTCTCGGTCGAACGATGGTACCGGACGCGAGCGGTCTCTGTTTCTATAATCTCATCCGCTTCACGATTGGGCGTCTGATTATTATTCACCATATGAATCACCCCCAGTATCGTCTCCGAGTCGGCGTACGATTTCGAGGAAATCCCTGTCATCGAATTTCCCGTTCACCTCCGCCGCAGTCTGTTCAAGTTCCTCAATCCGAGTTTCAAGCCAAGCAAACTCCTCACTCGACGAACGTTCTGATTCGCTGAGCTCCGACTCTAAATGAACTCGTTTCCTCGTGAGCGCGTACAGGTCCCGAACAGCCCCCTCGTAGTTCCGCTGGTTATCGAGTCGGCGGACTCTTTTGAGAAGTTCGTCCTTCTGGATTGGTTTGACGAGGTAGTCGTCCAGTGGCATCTCCACGATGTCGATATCTGGATTGACTGCAGTAACCATCGCCTGACGACACTTTGGATAGTTCCGGGAAATCCAATCAAGGACCGCATCACCGGACTCATCCGGGAGTCGGCGGTCGATGAGTGCAATATCTACGTCTTGATCAAACTTATCACGTGCTTCAGCTGCGGTATACGCGGTTCGAACGCTGTATTCGTCTGAGAGCCAGACTGTGTATAAATCGGCAAGCCCTTCTTCGTCCTCAAGAACCAGTACGGTTGTCTGGCTGTCGCCAGATTCTGGTGAAGTGGACATAAAGGGATGTATGCCAGTCGTGGATTTCCAGTGTCAAAAGCTAAGGGCTGACATATCCGAAGTGTTCCTGAGGTGACTAATATATCCACACCCGCCGATTGTGGAATGGTTACTTCCAGCTCCGTACCGAATCCGAAGGGTAACTGCTTCCGAGGATTGCATCCAGTAGTTTTCGTTCAGCAGTCCGGAGATGTACGTTGAAGGACGACGAGGAGATATCCATCTGCTCCGCGAGTTCTTGCCCGCTAAGACCCTTCGGCGACTCGAAATAGCCGCCGTGATACGCGAGTTCAAGTGCCTCACGCTGCCGATCCGTCAGATTCTGAAGAGCTTGGTCGCCAACTTCGGTCTGCCGACGCGGATAGTCAGTCAGGTCATCGGTTCCAAGCAGGGTCGAATCAGGATACTCAGTCGAAACGATATCCACAACCCGGTGAACGGGAATGGTCGGCGGCGTCACAAGTCGGACGCGGACACTGTCCTCACTAGTCCCCATAATACTCTCAAGACGAATTCCGTACCTCGCCAGCACACTGGCGATGAACATCTCAGTAATGGTGATTTGAAAGAGAATACCATCATCGGACTCACTAACTTCCGTGATTGAGGAGATAACGGTCGCTTGCTCAGCTGCCTCGATAAACTGCTGTGCTGAACAATCATAGACACGCACGAAGACCGTTGCTTCGTCACCTTCCTGCTCGCGGAGCCCCTCGAAAAAGAGTGTGCACTGGCTGTTTCGGGCGATACGGAGCAGTGGACACGCTGCGGATTCAACGCTGAACTGGACCGCAGTCCCTTGACGGAATAGAATCGCACTCGTCCGTTCGGCCTCCTTAACGGCATACCCCATAATTTCGCCCCAATCGGAGAGGACGTCCCGAATTCGATCCGTGATAGCATCACGGTCCTCAGCGTATAGAGTGAGAACGCCGTAGAGGACATCTTGGAACATAATCGGGACAGCGATAACCGAAGAAAAGTTCCGGCTGATCGCCTCGCGCCGCCATGGTTCCTGTTGGACATCAGTTGCAGTATTACTGACAATTGTCGGGTTGGTTGTCTGGGCAGTTTGAACAGCTGGGTCGGAAGCCATATTGTCGAGCGTTAGAGGACATAAATCGAGGTAGCCTTGGTCTCGACCGGCCCACGTGCGTGGGATGAGTTCGTCGCGTTCAGGAGAGAGTTCACCGACCCATCCAAAAACGAACGGATCAGTATTACTGAGAAGCTCACAGACCTCCTGTTCAAGCTCATCCCGCGTCTCGGATTGCGTTGCAATTTGGGTGAGCTTCCGAATTCTCGTGTTGAGATCTTCAACACGCTCTAGCGTTTTCGTCTTTGTTTTCAGGTCTTGTTCACGACGTCGGAGTTCCTGCTCGCGGTTGACGCGGGTGAACACTGATTCGGCGTTCCGCGCCAAGAGTTCGAGGAGTCGTTGGTCTTCTTGATCGAAGGTGGCAGCAGTTGTCGAACCGCAGATAATAACACCGAACTCACCAATCGGGGCGATAAGCTGACTGCGGATCGGGGTATCTGGATTATACACTTCCTCCCGAGAGCGGACATCATCGACACGGATAGCTTCGTTCGAAAGGAACACTTCACCGGCGAGGCTATCTGTGAGAGGAAGTGATGGAGGTTTTCCGAGAACATCCACGACATCGTCGGAGTACGAAACTGGTGACAGTTTTTCGCCGTCTGTATCGACGAGATTGACTGAGACGAGTTGCAGGTCGAGAGTGTCAACTACCGTGTCAACGATTGTCTGGGCGATTTCTGAGTCGGTTGTTGCCCGCACGAGTTCACCGGCATTTTCGTGAAGTTCTTCTAGCGTGTTCTCGTACCAAACATGGTCGGAAATATCTCGAAACAAGGCGTGAACGAGCGTACCTTCGCCCTGATCGATCACAGAGGCCGCGATCTCGACGGGGATACGAGTACCATCGTTGACAACATAGATCTGGCCGCCGTTAGGGAGATATCGTCGAGTTCCTCCTTCATTTGCGTGCTGTCGGATGCCAGCTTTGTACTGCTCTTCCTCTTCGCTCGGATGGATTGTGAGCATAGAGTCGCCGATGAGCTCTTCTCGAGACATCCCGGTCAGTTCCTCAGCACTCTCGTTTACCTCGTGAATTATGCCGGTCTCGTCGCCGACAAATATCGGCACCGGGGCGTTCTGAATCAGGGATTTATACCGATCCCGTGCCCCCTCTATCTTTCGCTCACGAGTGACGCGTTCTGTCACATCCTGCGAGACGCTCATCCCGGCGATGACGTTCCCCGAATTGTCCGTAACGGGGAGAACCTGCACCTCAAAAAACCGATCCTCGAGAGGGAGCGTAGTAGCGTTCGTTTCGCCCTCAAGCGCCCGTCGGAAGAGAGGGAAGAGCTCCTCTGCGTTCTCTTCAGGAAAGACATCTGGTAACTGATTGTCTCGGAGATCTTCCGGGGCGAGATCTACTTCTTCAAACGCTGGGCCACCGACGATTCGAAAGCGGAACTCCTCATCGAATAACGTAATCAACCCATTTGGGAAGTGATCTACAAGCGTCCGATAGGGTTCAAGTTCGTGATCGAATAGTGAGGGAGTCCGTGGGGCCGTGAGACGGCCGATCACAATCGTTTGATCGCCATCTTCAACAACGTCGATCCACGTAATTGAACGGCATTCACCCTCCGCACTACGGATTGGGGTTTCACATTCATCGAGATCTCGGCCTTGTGTGATTATCTGCTCGAAGTTTTGAGAAGCCGTGTCTTGCTTTTCCGGCGGAACTAGCGCGTCAAAGAGATTGGAATCAAGGAGAGCATCTCGATCATACCCAAGTTCGTCAGACAACGTTGTATCGCAGAACTCAACATCCCCTTCGACGGTTACGAACAGCAACTTCGAAGAAAGCTTATCAAGAGCAGTCTCAAAGACCTGAGGCCCCGGCATTACCCAAAACGAGGGGATAGGTATACTTGTATTATGGGTGGTGAAATCTGAGACCCAGACAGAATTCTCTCCAGGGCACGGTTATTCCATATCGCCATCGTCACCGTAGTTTATTCGCGCCGAAAGAGGGCGGCGCGCGTCGAATCATACGAAGGGCGTTGGAGTGGTTCAGATGTATATGATCATCTACGCGCTCGTAGAGGCATCGACAGAAAGCGAAGCACTGTCTGCGGGGAAAACGGTGTTCAACAAGTTAGTCGGCTCAGAGCCGCATTCCTGCGCAGTATTCGACTATTTTGTGACCTTCGATGAGGAGGACACGTCCGTTGCGGGGAAGGCGCGATGGGGAGAGTTGCCGACTGCAGCCCCCGTCGACTCTGATGACGGCGAAGACCTGCTCGAGCGTGGTTGGGAGGCGACGAAGAAGGAATTCGAGCGGAATCTCGACCGGGTGAAGGAGGCCATCGACGAGCTCTCAGACGAGGAGATCATGCGCGACGAGGACCTCGCCCGGCACGCCTTCCACCAGGTCGGTGCGTACGATGGCCCGACAATCTTCCTGTACACCGAACACGGAACCGGCATTCGTCACCGTGGACAGCTGGATCGACTCCTCGAGGAGAGTGAAGTGCTCTGGATCGTGCCCGCTGACGTCCACTTCTAACCAATGCCTCGCATCACCAACTGGCGACGCGAGAGCCGCTCGCCGACGCTTGCGTATCGGAACACCGAGACCGGTGCGCGAGCCGTCCTGCATCGAGCCCCGGACTCCTACCGGTACAAATGGCGTGGGGCAATCCTCGTCGACGGCTATCCGGTGTGGTCGCGGGGGTACGAGACGAAGGACGCGACGTCGTTCCGTGACGAACTCCGGGAGCGGCCGGCTCCGGACCTCAGCTGCCCGGAGTGTCCGAACAACGACGTTCGCGTCGGCGAGAAGGCAGCAGACGGGGCGAAAATCCAGCGGTGGTATGACTGCCCCGATTGTGGGTACGAAGCCCACTCACGCATCGTCTACGGCGCCGAACGGTGAGTGAGCGCTGGGCGCTGTTTTTCGGCCGGGCACGAGGTGGTGACCCGGGACGGCCGGGTTAGTCAACCAATGACCCTTGAAGTACTTGACCGACACAGTGAGGCACTGTTCGAGTTCCTCTGGTGTCCCGTCTGCGGGCAGGAGGTCTTCACTCACATCCCCTTCGAGGGGGTGTTCTGCAAGAACTGCAACACCCAGGTCGAACTCCAGGAATCCCGAGAGACACGCGGCTACGAGGAGGCCGTGCTCGCCTGCTTCGATTCTACCACGACCTGGAACCTCCACGTCGACGAGAAACTGCGCCGCGGCCTGCCTGATGGGTCGGCGCGCGTGAAGATCCTCGGCGCACCGGGCGCCTACGAGGTCGACTGGTGGAGTCCGGAGCCAGTGAGGATTGGGAGCCCGTCGAGCGCGGCGAGTTCGACGACATCGAGGAACCAGAGAAGGCGTCACACCTCGCTTAACCGCTAGTTAGGCCGTTTTCGATTCAAGCAGTGATTCCATGTTTTCCTGCAATTCGTCGTACCCCTCAAACTCGAATAGCTCAGGGATTCGGGCTGTCGCTTGCGCTTTTTGTACTTTTTCACGGGCTCGGCCAGCGTGACTACGTACAGTCCCGGTCTTCACGTCAAGCGCATCAGCGATTACGTACTCGTTCTTGTTTGCTTCACGCATCACGTAGGTCAAAAACTGCTTTTTCGTGAGGGTGGAGTTATCCAGCAGTTCCTGATACTGTTCCCGATACGCCTCCACATATTCACGGGAGAATTCAGCTGCGACGTGAAATCCACCCCCAGAGGCAACTTCACCGAGGACCCCAGGACCACGGTTTGTTCCGACATAGAATTCCTCTTCCTCCGCATCCCAGTGTATATCGGGGATTACAAAATCAATCCCCATCGGTGATTCACGAAGGAATTCCAGCTTCTTCTCTTTCTCAGGATTGTTCTCCCAGTTACTAACAACCTGTTCGAGTGCCATACGGGAGAGATTGGCATCAAGTCCGGGGTGACCATCACGGAGTAGAACGGCTAAATCTCGGTCAGTAATCGTGTCTTGGTCTGCGCTGGCGGACATAGCGATTACTGATATGGTAATCAAACAAAGTATTTATATTTTGGGGTAGTGCAGAAGGCGAGGTGCTACAGATCGCGGACATCAGAGTCTGTTGTTGCGCCGGTGATGGGTGCCGGCGCACACGTGCCGGCGATGATCGATGTCGACACGGAGTCAACTCAGATTCGTCGAACAAGTGGACCAGGATGGCGAACCAGCTGATAACGACAGCGTCGCTCAGGTGTATCGACATTCGGACGGCTACCCGGAGAGCGTGCTTCGCGATCTTGCGCAGTTGAAGGAACTTCTCGACTCGACCCGCGCCGAGCGAGGACCGGGGTACACGGCAGCGTCGTTCGTGTTCCTCGACAAGCTCTCGACGATCGACCTGTATCTGGATGGTGACCCAGATCGAACGATCGACGCAACACAGCCAGCGGATCTCCTTGACCCGTCCAATATGGAGCATCTGGACCAGCCGCTGTTCCTGCTGGGACACGGTGTCGAGAATCCGGCTGACGGAATCCATGGCGACGAGGAGTACCTCTACGTCGTCGAACTCCCGACGCGGAACCCGTTCGACGAGCCTGCAGAATGGACAGTCAAAGTAAGCGGTCACTCCGCGTTCCCCCGGTGGGATGGGCCGACCGACGAGGCCTTCGAGCGGGCTAGCTGGCAGTTCAACGGCCCGCTTGAGCACGCACTCGAAGAGATGGTCGCTGTGCCGGCGTGAACACCGAGCCCGCTCAGATGATGCCGCCGATGACGAGGAGTCCGACGACGAGCAGCAGCGTCGCGACCACGCTCCCCCCGGCCAGCCACTTGTTCTCCATCGCCTTCTCGTGAAGCGGCATCGCGGCGTACTCCTCGCGGAACGCCTCGAGATTCTGTTCGTCGTAGAAGTACTTCGTCTTCAGCGCGAACCGCTCGGTGACTGCACAGCCCTTACAGATCGGCTCGCCTTCCAGCCGCTCCGTTTTGATGTGGCTGGAGCAAGCGATTGCCCCGCAGTTCGGACAGTATGTGTACGTCTCGTCGCCGCCGCTCGCGTCACAGTGGACGCACCGATGGATGCCGTCCTCGGCGGTCACTCGTGACGGGCCTGCCGCGTAGTACTCATAGGGGTAGGTGTACTCCTGGATGTCGGTGATGTGCCGAACTTCCGGGAGGTACACTGGTTCGATCGACTGGATGGAGATGTCCGAGCGGTTCGGCTCGCAGGTCTTGTTGTAGGTGACGTTGTTGTCGCCGGTGTAGGTGACCGTCGTCGTGTGATGCTGCTGGAGGCGCTCGACGGCCCACTCCTTGTACTCCGTTTGCGTCTGCCCGAACCGGCGCTCCTCGACGTCGTCGAACACCGCTCCGAACTGCTCGGTGTCGAGCTCGACCGTCGCGTGGAGGTTCTCGGTGACCAGCGTCGCGACGTCTTCGTCGACGACCTGCGGCTGCCCGCGTTCGGCGTGAGCAACGAATCGGGTCCGGTCGTTGATCCGGTGGACGACGCCCACCGACGTCTCGAAGACGGCGTTCGTGTCCGCGGTGACCGCGACCACCGGGCGGAACGTCACCGATGAGTGGGGTTCTGGGAGGTCGGCGGCCTCGATGTTCTCAATGTCGCGGAACGCCTCCGTGACTGGCGCGTCGACGTCGGCGGCCGTGTCGTACGGGCGTAGGGTCTCGTCGCAGAGAATCTCGATGCGCCCGTTGTAGAGGTCGAGGCCGATTTCGTCGGCGATCCCCCGGAGGTCCTCGCCGTCGAGTAACTCGATTGGGTGTGGGTCGTCGTTCTGCTGGAGGCGGTCGGCGTACTCCTGAGCAGGGTTCGTAAACCGGCCGGTCGTGACGACCATTCCGCGTTTCGGGCCGTCGAAGTCGAACGTCGCGATCGCTGAGTGAAGCTTCTGGACGACCGGCCGCCCGACTGTCCCCGTGTGCTTGCACTCGACGATGATCGCACGCCGGGTGCCGTCGACGACCTCCTCCATGATGACGTCGCGACCCTCGTCAGCCGTGCGGTCGGCCTGGCGGACGTTCTCGTAGCCGAGGTTCCGAAACACGTCCTCCATCACGTCCTCGAACTCGAACCCCGAGAGATCGTCCAGTACAGCCATCCGAATGTGATTGGACAGTATCTTGCTATAACTAAATACGTTGCCGACGGTTGCGACGAAGTCGCGACGACGGGAGCGCTGTTGTTATTCGTCCCGCAAGGGGTGCGGGACGACACATCCGTCTCGGGTTACCGATGAGTTCTGAGAGCAACAGCGAGACCGCCCGCCGCAGCCGATGTTAAAGATAGTAGCTTCGGAAACAGTCTGGTAGAACAGTCAATTATCCGACTCTGATACAAACAGCTCGGTCCAATAGACCTCTCCATCGTATCGGACGATGTACGAGCCGGACACCGACGAATCCGAATCATCATCTTCATAGACCGGCGTAGCCTCGGATTCACGAGCAAGTAGATCAACGAGTTGGCTGAATGCCTCCGAGGGATCACCCTCGTCGACCCGATATCCTTGGTCCTGTTCAATCGCCGTCGACACGATCGAAGCCTGCTCTTCGGAGAGTTCAGCGAGAACAAACGCATGATCTTCCCTCACCGACCGGCCGAATTCCGCCGCGGATTCGTGGACCTGTTTTGAAGTATACTCGTAGGTGTGCTGCTCAGTTCCGCTTGAGTCCTCAACGGTGACGCGAGCGATAGTGCCGTCACTCCATTCAATAATCTCATACTCGGGGGATGCGACCAACACGGAGCCAGCGATCTCATCATCGGAATAGACGGTCTCCACGCCCTCTACCTCAAACGGGCCCCCGTCGTCCCATCCAAAGCGCTCAAGCACCTCCTTGTCGACCGTTGGTAGGTTTTGGTACCGAATCGATTCCTCGTCCTCGCCAGTACTCTCGGCCGTCGAGAGCGTTAGTCGGAAGGTAGTTGCTGATTCCGCGTCGAGGACCTCGTACGAGAGCTCGTAAACCGATTCGTTGTAGATGAATGGACGGTTTTCAGGAGCAGGTACATTCGTGGCGGTAACTGTCTGTGACCCATTTGAAATCACATCAGCCGCTAATTCACGCTCCGACGTTCGGTGCTCTAAGTCGATTCGATACGTGACTTGTCTTGCGATTTCGGTATCCGAAACCGCTGTCATTTCGAGATCCGCAACCGGAGAAGTACCGACATCACCACCGTTACCGGTATTTTCACCGCTTTGAGCGCTAGTACACCCGGCAAGCGAGAACGCAACCCCGCTTGAGATGGAAGCAAGGAGAGCTCTCCGGTTCATACTTCCTTCTATTCATCACGAAATTATAAACCGTCGGTAGGCTAAACCGGGTGTTTGAGTCTTATATCGAGGGATAATCCAACTGAGTCCCCTATATGCCCGGATATCAGACCATCCATTACACGTCCTGTTTGTCGAACCCCTGGAAGGGTGCGGGGGTCACCGAACCCCCCACCAGCAACGAATGAAGGAGATGTACCTGTAGCCAGTTCGGACCCAGCTTTAGTTGAATCGCCCGCACAGGCCACCGTCCCACGATCGAAGACAGTAAGCAACACTTCACCGGGCCGTCAGATACGCACTAACGATCAACTTGGGGGGCGAGAGAAAGAGTAACTAGTACTATATTTACTGTTTTAACTATTTTTACCTTTCAAGTTATTGACTTTTGGAATCTCAGCTATCGTGAATACGGGTTCCTCACCTTCACTAAGGCGATCACCGCTAAATACCTCATCGACAGAAGGGATGGTGCTAGGGTCTTCGAGTATCTGGTCCTCAATAAGGTGGTCAACCATTTCTAAGACTAAGATCACCATCCCAGCAACCGCTGCGGATCCACGTTCGGTTGTATCGGCATAGATTCCAAAGTTCAGAATCAGGCTCTGATCAGTAGCTTCGATGTTGAGCGGACCCGTTCCCGCCCAGTTATCCTCAAATGTCAACTCCTCTCCGAAGTAGGGGTGGTCTTCTAGCTTGTCTTGTGGCGGGGATATCGGCGGCTTCTCGAAGTATAGGATGACTTCTGCTTTTCCGACAAACACACCCTCAAGATAAGTTCGAATTCTTTGTTCTTCTGTATCATCGTACTGATTCAACCAGTCGTCATTATCGGTCACTCCAGTTTTTGGAATCCTAGCGACATGGAGATTTGTTCCAAGGTGCTGGTTTGGTGGGAGTCGCCGTCGTACTGCGTTTGAAATTTCTGCGGCTGTGGGTCGGTTGCTGTTGACGTTGTAGATATATCCGAGAAGGATTCCCACAAGGCTGAGACATATCGCAACCAAAGACACTACGCTAACCATTCAACTACCTGTACTTCGCTGAAGACCATAAATCATCAAGGAGAGAATACAATTCACCTCTAATCTCTCCTGTTCACTCCTGTTGTTTTTGCGCCCGGCAGAGGGGCGCAGGGCGCGAGACGATGCAGTCGCACGTCGACGAGGATTCCTCAAGTGAGGTGACTGAGATGAAAGATCCAGAGTCCAGAACCATCTTCGCTGGCGTCGATGGACGTACCGACACCGAACTACCAGAGTGGTACCGAGAGCGACACGGGGATGCAGACCCTGTGACCTTCGCCGAGGCGATTCGCGATCTTCCGCAGGCCGTCGAGACGACCGTGGCGTACCAGAATCCGTACACCGACGAGTGGGTCGAGACGGAGCGGTTCAACGCACTCGTCGAGCCGAGTCGAGCTCGGGAACAGGCCCGAGATGGGGACGCGGAGACGGACCCGTTGTTCCACGTTCCCACTGACTCGTACTCGATCATCAACCCGGTCGACGTCTACGGCCCGCTGGAGGAGGTCCTCCGCGAGGAGACCATCGACGGGACGTCGTTGGGCGAGGTGATGTTCGGCGAAATTCGGCGCTACCGGGGCGGTGGCGAGGTCCATATGGACATCATGTTCGACGGCCTCGAGGTGCGCCTCCCCGGTCGGTCGGACCCGATTACGATGGGCGTCACGTCGGGCTACGACTTCTTCGGCGAGCACGCCGTCTACGTGGAGGGGTTCGCCCAGGATGGCTACTGCTCGAACACGATGCGCTCGCTCACCGACAAGGAGGTTATCAAGCACGTCGGCGACGTACGGAACTTCCGCACCTGGTGGGAGGAACTCCTCGCACAGGTCGAACTCGTCGCCGATGACCTCTTCGAGTTCATCCGGGACGCGCAGGACATCGACCTCGACTTCTCGGAGCTCCCGTTCACCGTCACGGAGTTCTACACCCTGCTGGGGTTCCCGGACTACCTGGCCGAGCGTGCCGCCGGCGATGCAGAAGCCAATGCGGCGTCCCCCTTCGAGGTCGATATGTGGACGCTGCATTCCGGCGCGACGTACGCTCTCACCCACTTCTTCCAAGGGAAAGAGGGGGCGTCTCTCGATCAGTACGTCCGGATCGCAAACGACATCCTGTTAAACCCGGAAGGCACCATCGAGCGGGTCGAGCAGGCGTACGAGCAGCAGTTAGATGCGGACGGGGACGACGGGTCGCAAGCCTCGCTGGCCGGTGAACGAGCGCTGGCGAGCATCGAGCGCGTTAGCGACGATCTGCAGGAGAAAGTCGAGCAGTTCGAAGAGCGAGAGGACGCGCTGCGTGAGCGGTTCCAAGATGCGATGGCCTGACGCCGCGTCGGTGATGTAGTCGTCTGTTCTGTTTTTCTCACCCTGGAGGGGTGGAGGGCTACCGAGATGGAACAGTCCACGATTAGTGACGGGAGTGACGACGAATTCCCACCTGAGAAGCGTCTTGAAGCACCGAATTACCGATTGATCAAGGCCGGTATCGCGACGATCCCGGATATGGAAACCCTCCAAGAGTGCGTTGCCTATGAGAACGCCCACCAGAATCGGACGCAGATCCTGCGCCGGCTCAAGTGGAAGGCTGAAGAGCTACGTGAGGACGAAGAGTAAGCTCTGTTCTTAACCAACACACTCCGCGTGAGTTCCCCCTATTGTTGGTTAACAGGCTATGCCTCGGTTTTTCGGGCCCCTGAATGGGTGCGGGGCAGCCAGCAGCGGCCTCGCGAGCCTAATCATGTCCCTCGAGCTGAGCTCCAGCACCAGCACCGCCCGTGAAATCGCAGCCGCCAGACAAGCAGACTACGTGGCGTTTCTGCATCGAGCCCCGTTTGTCGTCGACGCTGTCGACCTCGGCTTTCTTCCCGGCTTTCGCGAGGACTGTGGGTACCAGGAGGCGCAGTATCAGAACCTCAGCCTCCCCGTTGGGATGCTCGACAACGATTTCCGGAATCCCGATCTGGAGCGGTTCGTCGACCGTTTCTTCGAGTACGAACCAGAGGTCGGGGTCATCGGAGACATCGACGAAATCGACGACATCGACGCCCACGTCGCTGCTGCTCGTGAGATCCAAGCGAGCTATCCCGAGGCCGAGCTCATCGTCGTTCCGAAGTCCCAGGCGGTAATCGACGCGATACCCGAGAACCTCGTCCTCGGGTATTCACGGGGATACGCCGACCGCCTGGCCCACGAGTTCTCCGACCCAGCCGATTGGAGAGAGCGGCGCGTCC
This sequence comes from Haloplanus litoreus, assembly GCF_045690335.1. Taxonomy (GTDB): domain Archaea; phylum Halobacteriota; class Halobacteria; order Halobacteriales; family Haloferacaceae; genus Haloplanus; species Haloplanus litoreus. Next base: position 52,696 of record NZ_CP147876.1, read on the forward strand.
ACATCCTCGGCGGGAGTCCGCCCAAGCAGCTCGACGCCATTCGACAGTTGACCCGACCGGCACTCACGGACGAGCCACCAGCCGACATCGTCGGCGTCGACTGGAACGGCCTGCATCGCGGCGCACAGTTCGGTGAGTTCTGGACGGCCGACGGCTGGGACGACAGCGGTCGCGACGCCGACCACGTCACCGTCCGAAAGACGGTGCGCCACAGCCTCGCTCGTGTCCGTGAGTTTTGGAGGACCCACGGAATCTGGCCCGAAACGACACCGCAAGACGAGGGGCTCAACGTTGAGTACGAGGGACCGAGTCCTGCCGATCTCGAGGACGCCGCCTGTACCGAGTGCGGGACGAACGTCTGGCGAACTCGCCGCGGTCCGTACGTCGCCGAATACGATACCGGCGCAATCTGTGGATACTGCAGCTACGAGTGCTACTTCAGCCACCGTCATCGGAACAACCTGGAGGAGATCGCCGGCGAGCAGAGCGTCTACCTCCCGCCGGCGTGACTTCGCGACCTGTTTTTCGTGCCCCCGAGAGGGCGAGGGCTCCTTCGAGAGCCCTAAGAGGTGACTTCCAGTGAGTCAACAACAGAGTCCCGACAACGTCTCGATCGACGAGATCCTGGTCGATATCGACAACACGCAATCATCGGAGGTCGATCCCGCCGACGTCCCCGACGAAATCGAATCCATCACCCGTGGGCTCGCCGGTGAGCAGCCGCCGACGAATCCCATAGTGGTTCTCAAGGCGGCCCGGTGGTGGTACATTCACGGAAAGGGCGGCACGGATCCCGCCTTCCAGTGGGCCATCGAGTGGGCACGTCACCTTGCGACCGACACCCCCAGTGACGTCGAGCGGTTCGACGAGTTCCTCGAGTACCTCGTCTCGGTTGGCTTTGCGGACGAACGCCACGAGCTCCGCTGACCGACAGAGCGGTTTTTTGAACGCCCCTGAGGGGTGCGGCGCGGTCTGAGCAGACGCAGTTGCCGTGAACTTGATTCGGTGAACACAATGGCTACGACCAGTGATTCGTCGGTCTCCTTCGACCAGACCGACACGCGATCCGACGAGATGAACAGTACGATCGAACAGTGGATCGACGACCTCGTCGCCGGCGTCGACGACGCGCAGGCCAGCGCGGAGTTCCAGGAGTGGCTTGACGTCCAGAGTCGCTTCCACGACTACTCGTATCGGAACACGCTCCTCATCAAGCGGCAGTGTCCCGAGGCAACCCGCGTGGCTGGCTACCGGACGTGGCAGGAGGAGTTCGACCGTCACGTCACGGAGGGTGAGTCGGCCATCTGGATCTGGGCGCCAATCATCGCGAAACAGTGCCCGGAGTGCGAGAACTCCCCGAACTACCACGAGGACAGCGATTGTGAGTACGACGAGACGCCGCCCGAGGAGTGGTCCGAGGGGCTGGTCGGGTTCAAGCCCGCGCCGGTGTTCGACGTCTCCCAGACCGAGGGCGAACCGCTTCCCGACCTGGACACGGAAGCGACTGGGGACGCCGGCGATCTCGTCGAGCAGTTGACTGACGCCGCTGACGACCTCGGCGTGACGGTGCGGATCGTTCCAACCGAGGAGTGGACCCACGGCGAGGCGAAGGGCATCTGCGAGCAGCTGAGTCTCGTCGACGTTCAGCCGCTCGTCGAGGTACGTGATCGGGAGAACGAGGCCGACCTCGCGCGAACGCTGATTCACGAGTACGCTCACGCCCTGCTCCACTTCGACGTCGACGACGACACCGAACGGGCGAAACGCGAGGTCGAGGCCGAAGCCGTCGCCTACGTCGTCGGGCGCTACTGTGGGTTGGACACCAGCGGGTCGGCGTTCTACCTCGCTGCGTGGGAGTCGGATAACCCCGAGGTCGTTCGCGAGCGGCTCGGACGGATCAGTTCCACAGCAGAAGAGCTCATCGACGTGCTCGAAAGCGAATCTTCGTCCCAATCCAGTTAACCAACAGAGTGATGGATTCCTTCCGCTCTGTTGGTTAAGTTTTTCAGTGCCCGCGGAGGGGCGGAGGCGCGTTCTGATCTCCGTCGAATGATGACTGAACCCTATCTCACGACGGTCCTCGAGGAAGCCGAGCACGTCGCCGAGCAGCACGATCAGGTCGCCCGAACGACAGACAACCAAGCCCACGAGTACCTCCGATACGCCGTTCTTCGGGTGCTTGAAGGCGAGGCGGACCACCTCCCAGCAGACTGGACGCCGATCAACGGCGTGACCGTCGGCTACGGGAGCGACGAGGCGATGTACGACAGCTGGAGCTCCAGCGAAGACTGGTGGGAGACCGTCTCGCCGCAGGAGGCGTGTACCCGCTTCCGGGTGTTCTTCCCGGACGACCACCAGACAGTTCCCCGTGACATCGTCGACGTGATGGCTGCGCTGGGTGCCTGGCGCGTCTGGACTGGGTGCGCAGCCGCGTGCGGCTCCTACGACCATCGCGAGCGCCGCGAGGTCCACTACCTGTGGCCGGAAGGCCATCCGGTGGAGGAAGTGCTCCAAGAGCGGCTCAGGGGGCCTGCGGAAGCCGTCGCTCCCGACGGTGGCCGAACGGGCGACGTTCGCGACCGACTGGTCGTCGACGAGAACGCACAGTCGGAGGACGATCTTGAGCCCCGCACGAAGCGTGCCGTCGCCGAAGCGATGGACGTCTCACTCCTCTCGAAGGGTGGCCGCTACGAGTTACAGTCTGCGTCCGGGAACCGGTACGAAGTCGACGTCATCGACGAATCGTGTACCTGTCCCGACTGGCAGCAACGTTCACCCGAAGGCGGCTGCAAGCACCTGCGCCGCGTCGATCACGAGATCAAACGGGGCCGCGTTCCCCGACCAGACGGCCGCCTTCCCTCCCCGTAGTCGTGGCCAGACTACTCCACGGGACGGACTGTGTCGCCATCCCGACGGACCCGGTCGAACGTTGAGAGATACGCGATCCGGTCGTGAACCTCGTCAGTATCCAGCTCCAGTTTGGTGGCCAGTTCGTCGACGGTCATCGGCTCGTCGAGTGCCTGGAGGACTTCGAGCCCCCGGTAGTACCTGTTCGTGAGCTCCTGGACGCGGTCCTCGATCGGTGTGTTCACTCCGTACCGCTCCTCGAGTTCGACCAGCGCCTCGTTCGCGAACGTGGCGAACTGATCGTCCCCCAGGCGTTCGATCTGGGCTTCGAGTTCAGCCCGGACGACGTCGTAATCGAGGCCGGCCTGCACGAGCATATTCATGTCCTCGATGTCGTCGTCGCGGCCGGCGATCGCCTTGAACAGGAAGATATCTTCGTTGCTGACCAGCCGGACCGTCAGTCGATCCGTGTCGAGGAACGGCTCGCTGCGCTCTTGCATCCCGTCGGTGAGCACGAGCTTGTTCGCGACCTGTTGGTTGAAGATGTCGAGGCGACACCCATCGTCGTTCTCAACGCAGCTCGTCGCCCCCAGCGCCCGGTAATCTGGATCCAGCGATTGGACCTCCGCATACCCGAGGTCCATCAGGACGGCCCACAGCTGACCGTACGCGTCGCCATCTGGGACGACCAGGTCGATATCTTTCGTCGCCCCCTTGAGGTCGCGCAGCGACATCGCGCCACCACCGATCAGGTAGACCGTGAGCGGTTCAGATAGCCCGTCCCCGATTCGCTGGAATTCGTTCTCGATGTACTCGCGGCCGAATGTTGGTCTCATTGTGGTAGTGGCACCTCGTAGTCAGCCGCCAGCTCCTGGAACTCGTCCCACTCCGGGAGCCGGTCGTCGTCGACCTCGCCGTGCGTCTCGAGGTAGCGCAGCAAGGCGTCGATTTCGTCTTCGAGGCCATACTTCGCCCCCTGCTCTCGGAGATCCGCCTCGTCGACGTCGACGTGGCTGAGTAGAAGGAGACAGTACGAGCGGTGGCGGCTGCCGTCGTCGATTAACAGTGTGTGACAGCAGAGCTCCGCCGGCGAGACTGCGTCGAGGTCCTCGGAATAGACGTAGTAGCGGTGGCCGGTGAGCAGGAACTGGAGGTCGAAGGCCGCGAACCGAGCGAGGCCGGTTTCGTGGAACGCCTCCGCATCGATCTCCATCTCAGCCTGGGCGAGGAATTCGTCGTAGTCCTCCCAGAGAATCGTGCCCTTCGGGGCGACGGCTTCGAGACGTTGACGATGCAGATGGTGTGCGAGTTCACGGGCGAACTCGTGGAGACGGTCGAAATCGGCGTTGAAGTCATAGCGGCCGTCGGCTGTCCCGACGAGACCACGGTCACGAAACCGCTTGAGGACGCGGTTGACCGTGTTGCGGTAGTTATCGCTCTGGTCAGCGATTTCGGAGACAGTTCGCGGCTGGTCGAGGTAGTACAGCACCTCGAGTGCCTTGCCGGTCAGTAGCTCGGGGAAGTCAATGTGGGAGTGCTGACGAACGAGGTCCTGATAGAGTTCGACGGCGCGAGCATCCGACGGGACGACTCGTTTTCGCCGGCCATCGCGTTCCGTGTAGACGAGCCCTTTCTCAACGAGGTCGGCGACGGCACGAGAGAGGTAGCTCTCGCTGTGGTCGAGTTTCGTCGCGAGTTCGGAGATCGTGTCGCCGCGGTCGACCGTGGCGAGGACCTCGAGTTCGATGCGCCGGAGCACGGTGTAACATAATACGAAACTTGTATATAAAGAAGTTTCGAGTAGTGTTACAGCCAGCAATCGCGAGAACCGCCCCCCATCGTCTTAACCAACAAAACTATGGGTTTATCCGCCGTGTTGGTTAACACGAGAGTAGCCGATGTCCTACGAACCCCCGACCCCACCGGCGAACCTCCCGACGGAGATCGTCAACACGCTCAATGAAGCCACACCGGAGCATCTTCGGGACGTTGCCAGCTACGCCGAGGCGTTGGCCGAACACAAAGAGCGGGAAGCTCGGCTCGAGGAGGAAGCTGACGACGCCGACGTCGAGGAGCGCCCCGATGACCTCCCAGACGACGTGCCGGCGAAGGCGACGATCACGATCAAGGAGATCAACGACAACCGCTACTACTACTGGCAGTGGCGGGAAGGCGATTCGGTGACGTCGAAGTACAAAGAGCCGGTGAATCCCGACGAGTAGACGAGATGGAACTGTAGCCTGATGTTCGTTTCAACGTGATTCGTAGCGTAGCAGATGACACCCCCCAGAGTGTGAATGGGATCGGTTTACCCCACACCCCTCGGTGTGAATGGGCTACCAACCGGCACTCTCTAACGAGACTTCATGTCGAGAGAAGACAGAGCAACACGCGGATAGATTACGCCTCGTTTACCCCCACACCCCTCAGTGTGAATGGTCCACCACCCAGGGTACCGCGATTAAGAAGCCCTTAACAGCAGAAGTCCTCACGCCGTAGGGAGGGTTCTCGCCTCAGTGGCGAACCTTCGGCTTCGGCACAAGGCCTCGCCTTTCAGAATACGTCTACTCGGAGGGCTGTTTAGACTGTAGTATAATAAAGATAACTACAGCTGCGGTGCGGTGCAGTAGCGGGTCGGGCCAGCTGCCGGGGAAGAACGTGTAAGCCGCTGTCCGTGCCGTACTAGGTTCTTCAGACGAACGAGCCTGCTTCCTCGACTCGTACTCTATCTCTACAACCGTCGTATCCTATGGGGGACCATTCACACCGAGGGGTGGGGGTGTCACCATCCCATCAACGTCTGGAGTTCCGGCGTCGAGTTGATCAGTCCAGTTCGTGTACTCTCGACGTCTCCTTGGAGCGAATACGACCTGAACTTCCCCTGATCTCCGCCTTCCTTCTTTTTCGATTCGAGAACTCCTGTCGTCACGTGCTTGTTCAGAAGCTCAAGCGCACGATTGTACCCCTTGGGCTCTACTTCGACGTCCCGTGCTACTGTTTGGTAAACCTCGTGAATCTCTGACGTCCGGAACCATTCTTTTTCCGGGTTATTCCGGTCAAGACGCGTGAGAGCAAACAGGAGTAATTTCCCGGACAACGGAGTCCCTTTCACCATCTCCATAAAGAGTTCAACTTCGACGAGTTCGTCAGCTTCGAGAACGTGATTCGCGGTCACGATATCGTCGCCTTCTTCGTCGGCGATCTCACCCGCATTCCGGAACAATCGGACTGCCCGTCGAGCGTCACCGTGTTCTTCAGCTGCGAGTTCAGCCGTGGTTGGAATCACCTCGTCATCGAGGACACCGTCGTAAAACGCGTCCCGTCGATTTTCGAGGATTGCAATGAGCTGGTCTTCTTCGTACGGCGTGAACGTTCGGTGTTCTGGCTGGAGAGTCGATTGAACCCGTGACTCGATTTCTCCTTTGAATTCGATGTCGTTCGAAATCCCGATTGTAACGACTGGGAAGTCAACGTCGTCTTTTGATTGTGTCCGTGATAGCGTGTAGAGGACCTCGTTGACTTCTCCGTGCTTGTCGATCTCATCGATGATGACGACAAGACCGCCAGAGAACTCCCTCTGAACAACGGGCCACAATTTCTGGTCGCGATAATGCTCGGCTGAGAGGCCCTGATAGGGGACATCAAGCGGGTTCTCTGCTTTCGCGTTCACCTGCTCTGCGATCTTTCGGAAGGTGGAGGTATACGTAGAGATGGGGTCGGGATTAATGTAGGCAGTAACGATCGGGGAGTCCGTTCCCGCAGTTGCTGCTTCGAGCCGCTCACAGACGTGTCTTGCAACTAGTGTCTTCCCCGTCCCGGTTTCGCCCCACTCCAGGACGTTATCCGGGACGCTGTTTGTCCGCATCTTCCGGAGATTCTTGGCCAAGAACGTGATATGGTCGTCTCGTCCGACGATTCGATTGGCGTCAGGGACGTTATCGATCTCGAGTAGCCATGGCTTCTCAAATATATCCGATTCGTCTTCGCTATCTCCCTCGTCGACATTTAATATCTCGTCGACGGTTGTTTGCGTGGAATCGTTGTTTGGCATAAGCGGACCAATTCGCCCCATTCACATATAGGTTGTCCACCCTCGGTGTGATTGATTCCCTCCATTCACACTCCGGGGGGTGTTCCATAGAGCAAGGCCCCCCAGAGTGTGAATGGGATTGACCTCGTCGCCCACTTGTGGTTTTGCTCGCATCAAGTGACTCTGAGCCTACTCATCCGTTCCGGGCCGCTGTGAACTCCGTCAGCTCCACCTCTCGTGTCTCTGCGAGTCTCCGTCGAATGTCTGTACGATTCCACCCGAGCGGCAACAGCACGCTCTCGACAGCTCGGACCAACTGCGTCTCGTAGTACGAGGCGTCGTAGGTCTCGATCTCCTCGTGGGCGAGGGCAACACGGTCTCGCGAGGATTTCTCGTCGTCGACAACTACGTACTCGATATCCTGGCCCGGGTGGACTGCCAGTTCCTGCTCGCGGGCTCGCTTCAAGGCGGCCACGTTCTGGGTATTCTGTGAGTAGCCTTCCAGCGGCTTGGAAACACGATTCCGCTCGACGAGCCGCTCCACTGCTACGTTGCCCGCCTGCAGTTCGTCGATTGCTCGTTCGAGACGCCTGAGCACCGCGTCCGGTGACCGCGTGGCATCGAGCCGGTCGAGACAGTCCCGCTGGACGTCCTCGATGAACGGCGGGGTCGAGCGCTGCCGGGCTTCGATGCCTCTGATCTTGAAGTCGTCGTCGCCGGCGACCTTGCCGAAGTACTTCGTCAGCGCGCCGGCGTCCCTCTCGCGCTGCGGCACGAACGCCACCCAGTCGTAGTGGGCTTCGTGTTCGAGGCGAATCTCGACGCAGTCGGTGATCTCCATTGCGAGTGTCTCGAGGTCCTCGCGGTCATCGTCGTCGACGTCGGGGTCCGGGGTCACCCAGATGGAGTCGACGATGCCGTGGACGACCCGCCAGCCGCCGGCTTCCAGCCGCTGTTTCGCCGTCAGGAGAATCTCGCGAGCGAATGCGTTAATCGCTTCGTGACACTCGATGCGGCCGAACTTCGCGTTGCTGAACCCCTGATAGCCGAAGCAGGCGACGAGGATCCACTTCAGCGCTCCCGACCGCCCTTCGAATTCAGCCAGGCGGTCCTCGTCGGGGTCGTCTCGATCCTTTTCGCGACGGATGGCCGCCTTAATCTCGTCGCGTGCGTCGATGATCGGCTGTAGCACGTCGACGAGGTAGCCCCGGTCGTCGCAGATCGAGTACCCGAGGCCGGGGACGTCGTCGCGGTCGCTGTGGCAGTCACACCGGATGACGTCCGGCGAGACGTTCCGGGTACAGATGATGTTCGGATACAACGAGGAGAAGTCGAGTTCGTGGACGTTCTCGTGGAGGCCGACCTCGGGCGCGAAGATGAAGCCGCCACGGTCGGCGTCGTGGAGCGTCCCCATCGGCTTGTAGAACTCGTGGCGCCAGGAGTTCCACGGGACGAGGACGCCGCGGTCGTGGGCCTCACAGATCTGGATCGCCGTGAGGACGTTCCCGATCGACGCCCACGCGAGCTCCTGGACGGGCTTTTTCGAGCGCGACACGAGGTCGAGGACGCCGTCGAGGTTCGTCTCCCCGTAGAAGAACGTGTTCGACTCGTCGATGATCGCCCGACCGGGGACTTTGTACCGCGCCGGCGAGTGGCCGACACGACCGTAACTCGAGTACGTCGACCGACTTGCGAGCTGCTGGAAGTCGATGTCCGGCCACCGACTCAGCGAGAAGTCGTCGACGCCGGCAGCAGTCGCCATCTCGTACAAAGTAGGGAAGATCTCGCTCGTCGAGCAGATCAGGACGTCCGGATCGTGTGCGTCGAGCGCCCCCTGGACGGCGGTCAGGAGATCCGTCGGCGAGCCGGTGACGATGTCGCCGGCGACGGACAGTTTCTCGTAGACGTCGTTGCTCGTTTCGGTCACCGGGACGCTGAGCCGGAGCGTCGACAGCTCGCTCGCCGGCGTCGGATCGGCGCCGGTCTCCAGACAGTACCGGAACTCTCGCGAAAAGTCCACGTTGAAACAGGCGAGATCCCCGACTGGATAGTCCGACAGTTGACGCGCCTGCCGGGCGAGTGGAGTGACGCGATCGATGTGGGCAACCTCGACTGCGAGAACGGCCTCCTCGTCTCGTCGAAAGCCGGTGCGTCGCGTAACCATCTCGGTCGCGACGACGTCCGGGTGCTGGTCGTACACTGACTGGAGTATCGTGAGGTCGAGGTCGGCATCAGGGTCGCGAGCGGCGACGTAGAAGCGTGGGGTGTAGTCATCGCGCTCGGTCGCGACGGCGCCGTCGGCGGTTGCCTCCCACTCCAGGACGCGGCCGTCGTCCAGAAAGTCGATACTGAACGGCATCGTCACGGGTTCGCGTCCGGTGGGGCGCTCTCTTGGTCATCGCGTGCTGCGACCGCGGCTTCGAGCTCCTCGAGGCGCTCTTCGTGGTCGTCGAGGCGGGACTCCTGTTCGAGATCGATGCTGAGCAGCGCCGGCAGCAGCGGGTTCTGGTGGTTCAACAGCCCGCTCGCGTCGGCGTGCTCGCGGGCGTACTCGAACAGCCGGTCGAAGTGCGGTTGGTCGCGACGCCGCAGTGCCCGGCGGAACTCAGCCCAGCGCTCTTCGATTGCCTGCAGCGCATCTCGGTAGGTTGGGTTCGTACGCCCCATCGCTATCGTCCTCCTGCCCCGGTTGCGGTCCACGCATCGAGCAAGGGATCTGCGGTGGCCGCCACCGTCTTACCGTCAGTGGTGACGCCCGTCCCGACACCTTCCGGGGTCGGAGTCGACGGCGCCGGCGTCGTCGGCTCCACGCCGACCTGCGTGGCGCGTGCCGCGAGCAGCTGCCGCCAGTACGCGAACGTCGTTTGGTAGTACGCGCCGTCGTCGACGGGATAGATGAGCGTCTCGAAGTCCTCGCCGACGACCCGTGGGCCCATCCGCGTCTGCTCGCACTCTAGGTGGTGGTCGGCGACCGTCGCGACTGGCTCGGTGAATTCGTTTCGTTCGTTTCGCGTAACGAGCACCGGGATGTCGTACCCATCGGCGTAGGTCGCCAACCGGGCGAGAGTTCGAGCCTGAAGGGTTTTCGCGTGGGTCTCGCCGAGGGTATCGTTGGCGCGATACTGGGCGTCGACGGCCGGCGCGACGATGAGGGCGGGTGTGTGGGGCGACGTGTCCACGTCACGACCTGGCGTCCCTCGACCGGCCGTCCTGGCGTCGGTGGTGGACATCTGGATCGACTTGTTCACTGCTGTCGGGAGATCACAGACGGCGCCGTAGTGCTGGTAGGCGGTGAATCCGCGTGCCACGTGGATTCGGTTGAGCAGCCGTTGACTGGGCGCGATTTGAGCGAGTGTCGTCGTCGTCGCGTGACCATTTGCGTCGACCCAGAAGGCGGGCCCGTCGTGCAGGAGGAGATGGTCGAGCACGAGCGACTGCAGGATCGGGACGCCGCGGCCTCCCTCGACGTCGAGCAGCGTGATGCCGTCATCGAGCTGCGGCAACAACATCCCGTCCGTAGCCGGATCGGCCTGGTCAGCGAGGGACCGATTGCGGTCGGCTCCCCGTGTCGGCTGGTCCACCGCCAATCGGTTCGACGTTGAGTGTTCTCCCATACTCGACTAGTTGTCTACGTTCCCGATAAGCCGCGGCGTGTCGCTTCCGCGTTTCAGGGAATCGATCAGAATACAACGAGTGGCGTCGCTGTTTGCGTGTTTTCGTGTTAGGATGAACACTTCCGAGAGCAATTCCGATATGAGGCGCCTCCTCCGTTAACCAACAATTGGATGCATATGCCCTCTTTCTGTTGGTTAATACGTAAGGAGCTCAGTAGGCCAGTGTCTCAGTTTGATTTCTGTGAAAATTCTAAGGAAACTGCGACTTGGAGTTCTCTCTTCACTTCACGTATTTGTCTATCAAGTAGTCGGTAATCTGCTCTTCGCGAGCCTGAATAAACGCTTGTGCGTTCTCCGGGGTCGGCTCGATATCGGGATACTGATTGATACGTTGGATACGCTCAGCCTCGGCGTTGCCGAGGTCGTCCAACCAGTCGTGGGGCCACTGATCGCTTTTGATCTCTTCGTTCATCTCGTGTGGCAACAGCTGTAGATTCCCGATTCGATTAAGATCAACAGTCTCGCCAATAGATTCAGATACGGACTCTTTCCTGCTTTTCGGGTAGATGTGGTCAACCGAGTAGTTGCCAATACTGGTGGACGTCGATTGAGTATACGATTCCTCGATGAGGCCGAGTACTGCCGTGACGTCTGTGTCGGTAAATACAGGCTCTCCTGGACTGCTCTCGTAACGAGCGTTGGCTACGACTCGACGGATGTCTTCAGCAGATGGGCTGATGTTCTCCGATTCAAATAGTTCGTCTCCAGGGAAAACGATTGGTTCGTTGGGGTCTGGTTCCCATTCACGAAGGTATCGCATCCAGTTGCGGCACTTGCCGTAGGTCAGAACCTGGTAGTACTTGTTCAGCAAGAGGGCTCTTGCGACGAACTGGAAAACACTCTCGCGGTTCGCGTCGGAGACCTCAGCATCCGGATTCTGGTAATAGAACACGCCAAGCAGGGCGAAGATCGGCATTGTGTTCATAACCGAGCTCCGAATCCCGCTCTCGATTACTGTCTGGAATGCCTTCTCAAGCGATGTCCGAAACCACTCGAAGCGCCGTCCGGCGACGACGGGCTCATTATACAGCCACCGCTCGCGCATCTCGTCCATTCTTTCTTCGTCGATACTGCTAAGATTGCTGCGGAGGAGGTCTGTTCCGACTAAGTATGCTGTATACCGGAGGAACAGCTTCCGGTCGATTTCTTGCTCATACTCAGGGAACTTCTGTTTAAATTCGTCAATCCAATCTTGGATGACCTCCCTAGGATTGATCCGCTCGTCCTCCTCTTCTGCGTACGGCCAATAACTCATTAGTTTTGAGAGGAGGAGCTGGTAGGGCTTCGGATCAGAGCCCTCCATGTTCAGCCTCGTGAATATCTCGGGAATTTCGGATCTATCCTTGTTCGTACTGTCCGTTTCGAGATCGTCCTGTAGAACGTTGCTCGTAATGTCTCTCGCGACGGCCATCGAAATACTGCGCAGTTGGTAGCGGGTTTCGTTATCCGCCCTCAGTTCGGCGGTATCCACGTATTCATCGACGACTTCGCTAAGCGATCTTCCCTCAAGTACCGTGGAGTTCCCGGTGCCACATTCGTCGCCTCCGTTCCATAACTCCCCGACCGGCATCCACAGGTGTCGCGTTTCGCCGGTCATGGTATAGCCCGTCTCGTCCGTTCCTCCAAACTTCCCTGTCGATTTGAACTCAAACTCGTAGTCGCCTGCTGTATCGTCGCGATCGTACTCTGGGTGACCGAATAGGTCAACACACAGCCGCTGGCCTTCCCAGTACTGGAGCTCATCACTGGGCTTCCCCCGTCCGCCATTATATACTGTTATTCCACCCTCGACACCGATATAGAGCGAGTTCAAGCGCTGCTGGCCGTCTATAATCAGAATCTCCGGTTCTTTGTCTTCAACCTCCTGATTGTAGAGGTCGTATTCCGCCAAAACTGGATCCGGTGGCCGATAGTCATCGGCAACGTACATCCGCAGGAAATTATACGAGTTGTAGTCGCTGATATTGGCCGCTCGAACTCTCCATTCAGTTATGGCTCCGATTGGATAGTCTCGAATCAATGAATCGAACAGTTCCTCAATCTGCCTGGGATTCCAGACAAACTCCCGCTGGAGGCCGGGAAGAAAGATATGGTCGTTTATTTCAGACAAATAATCCGAGACCTGTCTGGACATGGTCACCAGAACGGAGGATGAGTATTTATACTCTGTCGTCGCCCATCGAATTCCGGGTGTATCCTGCCCCGGATCAACTCGAAGGCCTAGCTGAGCTGCTAAGTTACGGTGTGGGTGAGTTAGTCGCCGAATTTTGGGATCGTGCGTCCGGTTCCGTGAAGTTTCCAGAATCAGACTTGTCTAGTACTGCCTCCGTTAACCAACACTCTATGGATGACGGGGCGTATGTTGGTTAAGCACGTTGGTTCCACGAAGTTCCTGTGCGACCACGTTGAAGATGCCTCCCTCCGAACTCTCTAGTATGTGTGGCCGGAACTCGCTCTTCATCGACCAAGCAGACCTCGAGGCTCGCTTCGACGCCGAGGTCGTCGCAGACGGCGGGTACACACCCCGGTACAACATCGCTCCTGGCGACGACCTCCACATCATCACGAACGAGGCCTCCGACGAGATCGACGCCTACCACTGGGGGCTGATTCCGTTCTGGGCGGATGAGCCCGAGGAGGGCATCATCAACGCTCGCTCCGAGACTGCTGACGAGAAACGCGTCTTCGAGCGGGCGTGGGAATCCCGCCCCTGTCTAGTCCCCTCGTCAGGGTTCTACGAGTGGAAATCGCCGAACGGCGGATCGAAACAGCCCTACCGGATTCACCGCGAGGACGATCCCGCGTTCGCGATGGCCGGCCTCTGGGACGTCTGGGAGGGCGAGGACGAGGCGATTTCGTGCGTCACGATTCTCACGACGGAGCCGAACGACCTGATGAACTCAATCCACGACCGGATGCCGGTCGTCCTCCCGAGGGACGCCGAATCCGACTGGCTCGCCGCAGACCCGGACACCCGCAAGGAACTGTGCCAGCCGTACCCGGAGGACGATCTGGACGCCTACGAGATTTCGACGCGGGTCAACAACCCCGGCAACGACGATCCCCAGGTCATCGAGCCACTGGACCACGAGCAATCGGGCCTCGACGAGTTCAGTTCCTGATAGCTGACGGCGTCACGGTCACTGCATCGGCGACGTCGCCGCTGAATCGACGAGCGAGTACTCTCGGTCCCGACTCGTCCCTTCCGCCTCAAGGAGGTTGTACTGCTCCATCTTCGAGAGGTACGTGCGGATAGTCCGTTTCGTCCGCGGATCATCGACGTCCTCGGAATAGCGTTCGTGGATTTCGCTCGGCCCGACCGGCCCGTGCTCGCGAACGATATCGTAGACGACGCGCTGGTGCGGCGTGAGCGAGTCGAGGCTCTTCTGCTTGATTTGGGCCCGAGCATCCTCGGCGGCGTCCAGGAGAATGTCGTCGGTGATGCGCTCGTGGTTCTCGCGATCAGCCTTGCCGGCGGACGTTCGGAGGATGCCGATTGCGAGGCGGGCGTCGCCGGCGGCCGCGTCGGCGATCCGGTAGAGCTGGTCGTCAGTGATGATGTCCTCGTCGAGTCCCCACTTTGCCCGAGCACTCAGGATATCGTACAGCTGCTCGTCGTGGTACTTGTCCATCCGGACGTGTTCGCTGGAGCGCAGCCGGCTCACGAGGCGATCGTCGACGCGGCTGAACAGCTCCTCTTCCTTGTTCGCGATGCAGATGATCGCGAACTGCGGGAGACTGTGAAGGTCGTAGATGACGCTGGGGTCTTCGAGCTGGTCGACCTCGTCAAGGATGACGACGGTTCGCGGGCCGTCATGCTGCTGGAGGCGGTCGACGAGTTCGTCGTGGGGAGTCGACTGCCGGTGGATGTCGATGGTCGCGCCGAGGTCATCGAGGATCTGGTAGAGCGTCCGAAATCGGGTGTAGTTACGCCAGCAGTTGACGTAGATGGCCTCGACGTCGAGGACCTCCTCACGTAGGCGTTCGGTGACGAACTTCGAGATGCACGTCTTCCCCGTTCCGCTGGGTCCGGTGACGATAGCTGTGTCGGCTGGTTCGCCGTTCGTGATGGGCTCGAGGACGCTAGAGAGATGGTTGACTTCGGCGTCGCGATGCTCAACTTCCCGAGGGACGAACCCGGCCCGGAGAACGCGAGCATCGCGGATCATCTGTGGTTGAGGAAATCCTTCTGTGGCAGGATATATAAGCGTATTTGGGTTGTTTCAGGAAAGCATATTCCTACAGCTCATCAGTATCGATTTACCTCTCTGCGCGGCTTATTCTACTCTAATCCGAACTCAGCTTTCCGGAAGTCCTAGGAAAACGTGGCTTCTGCCACCTATTCAGATTAACCAACAAATTGTCGCATGGCTCACTCTGTTGGTTAACTTTGACACTCTTGACTCACGCTAGTTTCAATAATTTCTCCTTTGGGATGATTCTATACGAATAATTTATTAACTATGTCTTGTATGTAGTACGTATGCTCGCAGTTCCCGATTGGCTCAAATGGAACTACAGCCTTGCCCCACGACATGCGATCTTCGTAGTGGGTGTACTATTCGTGACAATCGGATACTGGCGACTTCTCCCAGAGAGAGGATTTGATTCGATCACTACGTCACTGCTCGTGGTCGGTGCGCTTGGAACGCTCGGCGCAGCGATTCGCTGTTCGATGCAGGAACGTATGACGTTATTCGCGTGGAGCGTTCTAACCCTAGTAGCTGCCTTTCTTGGTGGAATTGAGCTCCTGCTCATCTACGAGAAAACGTCGATGGCGAATATGAGTGCAACACACCTTGAAGCAGCAGTACTGTACACGCTCGCTACTGCAGCCTTCGTCGTTGCTATTGAGCTATTCCTCACTATCACCGGTGGAATCATTCGACGGGCTCTATCCTCACGTTGGGGTGGGGGCGGATCTGGTTCGACGCCTGAAGAGCGGATCCTGACTGATACCGAACTTCAAGAAGGAGGATATACCGAGAACTCTGATCTCAAACCAATCCTCGGCCAGTTATTGATATAGCATGCGTCGACGCAGCCGATCGAGGAACCCGCAACCAGATAACTGGCGTCTAGTGATTGCTCTTCTTGTAGTATTCGTTGTTCTGAGTGGGCTGTCCGCTTATCTCGGAGTAGTCGCATGGTTAGCGAATTTCATTCATGATCTGTTCTTTGGTGCTGCTGTATAGTTCGTCCTTGACTCAGGAAACAAAACTAATTATCAACGAATGAATCGAAGGACGTACCTCAAATCAGCTGCATCAATTTCTGCTGCAACTGTTCGTTTCCCTACGATCTCTGCCGCGAGCCCCTCTCACGAGTTTATCGATGAATTTGGGCTTGCTGTTGTAGACTTCTTCGACGACGATTGGGAGAGGAAAGATCTTGAGAATGAGGTCGGGGAGGCCGTCAATTTCGTTTGCTATGCATATGGAAAGCTAGCTGACCAGGAAGACGAGGAACACTCCGCCGATGCTGGATTTCTAAGTCAGTTAGAGCAAATCAGCTTATCCAATCTCAAACAGAACCCAGAGGCGTACAATTGGATTGTTGAATATCTCCAAGATATCGTATACTTCGTCAGCGAACTCGATGTTTTCGCCGATTCAGTGGCCGATAGGCTGGAAAGCTTCGCTGAAGACGCCCGGAGCATTACGAAATACATCCCCTTGATCGGGAGCATCAAAGGTGTCCTTGACTCTGGCTGCTCGATTCACAAATCACTCGAGCGTGATGAACAGGTCGCTGAAAGCGCCTACCTGGAATTTTTCAAGTATGTGGCTTTGGCCGTAGTCGAGGTTGTTCTTCTCGTCACCGGCATCGGAGCATCGTACCGGGTAGCATTCGGTGCCACCGGCTGGGTGAATCAACAGCTAATCAATGTCGTTGGACGGTCCATCGGCTGGAGGGCGTATGCTTGGGTGCTAAGTCAGATCCACTGGGGAATCAGAGTTGCATTTGCTGAAGGGTCCGGCCTGGCCATAGACCGTACCGTTGGGGAGGTCACAAACATAGTCGTCTCTGACGCTCAGACGGTTGAGACGGATTTGGATAAAGAGGAAACACGGCAATGGGTTCAGAACGATGTGGAGGAGATCATTGGCTATGTCGCTGATGGAGAGCTCGACTATATGCTCTGGGAGCTTGATCAGTTGCAAGAAGAGACCCTCAGGAAGGCAGAGAGGCGACAGGACCGAATTCTACAATCAGTGAACGACTTCGTCGAGACCCTCCCGTTCTAATATAGAACTCTACTCCAGAGACCGTTTCCAGTTGTGGTAGTCACCAAGAAAAAGTCCAGTCCTGTTCTTAACCACTATATCTCAGATTTTGAACTCTTTTTTGCTAATTCACCCTGCTGGGACTACGTCGCGGTGACGGAATGAAATTGGAAGTTCCTCCTCTGTTTCCAGAGATTGGACAGTATACGTATACGCATCTAACGACCGACCAGTTTGAGAATCTAAGTCGTCAATCGCAACTTCCGTGATCTCGCAAATCATTCCATGGTATCGGCTATCTGGATCATCGGGACCGAGATAGATACGCACTATGTCCGACACCGAATACGGCTCAGAAGCAGGTTGGGGAATGTCCTTCAATGGATAAACTCCGTTCGCGTTATTCGGCGGTCGTTTTCTGCGATTCTGCAGACGCACTTTCGAGCACGTCTTCTACGATCTGGCTAACCTCGTTTGGGAAGTAGAGTCCTGCCTCGTGGAACTCTTCGCGAGTGTCCACCCGCGACAAGTCTCGAAGGTCGTTCAAATTCGTCTGGGAGATGACGTAGGAATGTAGGGAGACGTGGTCTTTGCCCGTCCGCTCTGCTAGTTCACTCTCGTACGAATCGATTCCGTCATAGAATTTAACGCGGTGGTCTTCCACTGGCTCTCCTTCTCGAACCATACCGTGCGGTTCCAGGAAAACAATGTGCTGAGTGTCTCCGTTCTGAAGCCACATGATGAAGTCCGGGAAGAACCGATTCCCATCGCTGAGCAACCCGACGCCTTTCCCCCGTGATTGATTTCTGAGAAGATATACCTCCCATGAATCGAGGATATTCTGGCCGTCGGGGGATTGGAAATAGCTTTTTAGATTTGTCACGAGCCGTTTCTCGCCTTTGTTCAGCGGTGGTGGCGAATAGTCGATGTCCTCTTCGTCAATACTTGTCTCCTCAGCGATAAGTGGGAAATACAGGTGGCGGTCGAAATGAACTCGATTCGGTTTCCCGTCAGCATTTGTGTACAACGAGTCGTCCTCGACTGCTTCCTGCAGTTCGCTCAGGAAGTCCTCGGCGCTCGTTTTGACTGACAGCGTGTACCTATCGAAGAAATTCCCCTGTTCGCGAGTTAGCTCATCGTCCATCGGGACGTAGGACAGCTGGCTCTGTTCCCAATTGCTCTGTCGTCCAGAATAGAACTCCTTGATGTATTTCCGGAGAACCATCACGGCAATCTGCTGTATCTGCTCAAGGTCGTCGACGTGCTCAACCTCGAGCATTGACTCCGGGCAGTACAGCGTATAATACTCGTTGGAGAGGATCTTTTGCAGTATTCTCTTCTCACAGACCAGATTCCGGTATCCCTTCTCTTTGCGGAACTGCCAGACCTTTCGGTAGATCTCGTGCCAGTCCAATAAGTCGAGATACTCTTCTGGGATTGTCTGAGGCTCTTTCTCATCAACCTCGTTCGCGGATTCATCACGGGACGACAGTACCCCAACTTGGGGCATAATGTCTATCTCGGGCGTGATATCGCCTGTAGCTTCAAGCTCCAGGTTGACCTCGTCGACGTACTCAGAATCAACCTCTGGTCGTACAACTAACAATCCCTGGTTCTGGAAATGGTCCTGGGTTTGAGTCTCGATCTCTACGACTTCACGCGGCTCGGTGTCGATCCCCTCATCGGAGAGGTAGTCCCGGAACTGCGCCATGTAATCGGCACGAACGCCGAAGACGTTCAGCGTCTCCAGAAGCGGAAGGTTCGATGGCGGGTCTACTTCAAGTTCTGAAGACCGTTTGAGCGTTCGGTCTTTTCCCAGAAGTCGGACTCCTCTCCCGAAGAGCTGGATGACTTGAGACCCTTCTCCCCGCCCGAAGTTCATTAGGCCCATCGTGGAAACACGCCAAGAGTCCCATCCCTCGATAAACTTTCGCGACCCCATAAGCACGTTAATCGGTGAGTCGCGCTTGTTGATGGAACGGAAGAGCGATTTCTTGAACTGGTCTGATTCAACGGTGATGTGCTCGTACTCACCTTCGACTCGGTCGAGGAACACCCGGTCCCCACCGATATTAATCACACCAAAGTAATCATCTGTCCCGCTCGCCCGAAGACCGATCTCCCCGTCTGCATTCTCGATGTTGACGAGATCCAGGCCGGACGACGCACGAACGTGGAACATCTCCTCCAGTAGCTGATCGTAGATATCATCGCCGTCGAGATCGGTGTCGCGGAGCGCTTCAAGCGCGTCGCCAAACGGATCGATCTCATCATCGTCGACCAACCCGGCGTCTTTCTGAAGAACGCGGTCGATAGCCTCCGGTACCCAATTGTCCTCGTTTCTGAGAACTTTAGCCATGAAGTTCAACGACTTCTCGACGTCGGTGAGGGTCCGGTCCTCGTTTTTGCTGACCTCGGATTGTGTCGCTGCGTTCACCGTGTGGCCAACGAAGACGAGAAGTGGGAATTTGATATTGTACGTGTTCCGGACCGTATCTGGGTCTTGGTTGAACACGTGAATCTGCTCGTAGTAGGTAAGGAGATTCGCAAGCAGATACCGATCACGGAGGTCAGTATCGACCTCACTCTCCAGATTCACAATATGGTAGTCCTTCCCGTATCCGTCATCGTAGAACCGGGGATACGAATAGTCGAAGAGGATTGACTTCCCGTACTCTTCCTCAACATCGACGCTTGCCTTCGAAAGTGCCTGCCCGAACGTCGCACTGTATTCGAAAGTAAATCCGTCTTCGGCGAGACTCTCGCGAAGCTTCCGCCACGTCTGGCCCTTTCCAGATCCCTTGTGCCCTTCGTCGACGAGGACCAGATTGTTGTGTCCGAATGATTCGACCTCTACGCTGAGCCCCTCGCCTTCCTTCTCTTCGACCAGTTTCTGTATCTCGATGACCTTAACTGGATTTTCGCCGGCGCCTTGCAGTTCGATAGTATCTGCATTGAAGTGGTGACACGGAATGCTACTCTCGTGCAGGTCCTCGATGTGCTGCTCCGAGAGGCCTTCATTCGGTGTCACGAGGAGAATGTTCTCTGGGAGGTCCTCCGAGTCCTCTACGTAATCGAGATACTGGTAGTAGTTGATGTGCATGAGCAGTGTCTTTCCACTGCCCGTTGCCATCCAGAACGCTAGTTTGTCGAGATCACTATCGTCGAACTTGGGGAACTTGATCCGTCCTTTTTCCTCGTTCTGCTCGTTAACAAACTCGTTGAGGTTGGCCAGAAACGCTTCTCGATTGTTCACCACTCTATCGAGATACGCCTCCGTCATCAGACACGCCAGCACCTGGAACGGCTTCAGCGTGATCGGGTCAGATCGCCGTTCGTTGAGTGCTTCAGTGTGTGCTCTGACGTTCTCGTCGTACTGAAGCAGCTGTTCAGGCGTCAGAACATCACCATCGGATTTGAACGAGACGAACCGATAGACGTCGCTACGCCCCTCGTCGTCGTACCCCTCTTCCTGGTTGTCCAGTTCCTCGTAGTACTGGCGCACTGAGCTGGGGTCGTTCGGGTCGTCAACGCCGAAGGCATCACGGAAGTAGGCCGTCAACGCCATTCGCTTCCGTAGCTTCTCAAGCGCACTACGCGACATTGGGGCTCTCCTCCATCTTCTCTCGGAACATGATTTCGAGCGGTTCTGCCTGCGCGATCTGGCTCTCGCCGTTCACGTAGACGCGATCGTACGATTTGCTGTCGAATTCATCGTCGAACCAATCTTTCTCTTCTTCGTAGTCAATGTCCTCCGTCGGTCGCCACGCTGTGAGGACTGTTTCAACCCCCGACTCAGTATCGACCTCACACTCGGTCACAACGTATTTGCGCTCCTGATGGGTCTCCTGCCAGTACTGTCGGACATCAGCTCCGATGAGGTAGTGGAACGTCTCGACGAGGTCGACGGTCGTTGGCTCACGGCTCGTTCCGTTCTGCTCGATTTTCAGCTCGTGGCTAAACGGTTCGTCGAACGTACCTTCTGGGAGAAGTGAAGCGCTGTCTTGTGATTCGAAGTCAAGCATATATCCCGACGTATAGTCGTCCACTTCTTCCTCCAAGTAATCCTGCAAGGGACCGCTGGATTCACTCAGAACAATATTGTTGAGTGCATCCTCGTAGGATTCGAGACGGTGGTATTTCACCAAGTGTGTCTGACCGTCGCGGGTTTCAGGGACACCCTCAGACCACTCATTACTGAAGGCGATCTTCTGAATACGAGGTCTAAGGACAGTGTCGAAGTAGTCACCCATTTCAACCATGAGATACGTCCTCTCCTCCTCGTCGTCTTCTCGATTAAGCTCCATTACTGCCTGGGCCGTTGTACCAGACCCCGCAAAGAAATCAAGAACCACATCTCCGGGGGCAATACGGAGAATGCGTTTCATGAGCTTTGGCGGTTTTGGGCTTGAGAAGGGGTTCTCTTTGAATAGTGCCTGTAGCTCCCGAACTGCCTCCTGATTGTGACCCGCCTTCTCATAACTCCAGAAAGTTCGAGGTACAACCCCTCCGACTTCACTGAGGAATCTCTTATACCGAGGAGAACTATTCGTTCCATCTTTCCCCCACCAGATACGATTGTCTTCTACGTGCCTCTGGTGCTCCTCTTCTGAATACGCCCAAACCCGATCCTCCGTTGGGAATATTTTTTCTCCGGTGTTGGGATTCTCAATCGGATAATAGAGATTAGGTCGTTCATCCTTGGACTTATTTGAGGTATAGTTGTCCGACATCCAAGGCCCACGAGGATCATCGTCAGGATTCGTATAACTCTTGTTTTGTTTCTCAGTCCGGGGTAGCTTTTCCGGCCTCCAGACACTCTTGTCCTTCGCCCATACTGGAATGTAGTCGTGGTCATCACTGAACCACGTGGCATCGTTCTGAGGGGCATACTTCTTTTGCCAGATGATATTCGCTACAAAATTCTCCTCACCATAGATCTCAGCCATCAACTGATTCAGATTCCCCTGCTCGTTGTCGTCGATGTTTGTGAAAATAGAGCCCTCCTTTCCCAACAGACCTTTTGAGAGGTTTACTCGATCCGCCATCATCGAGAGCCAGGACGAGTGCTGGTAGCGGTCCTTATACAGGAAGTCACGTCCCCCTGTGTTGTACGGCGGGTCGATGTACGTACAGTCAACCTGATTACGATACTTCTCCATGAGGAGATTCAATGCTTGGAAGTTCTCGCTATTCAGTAGGACTCCGTCCGTGGCTTCTTCGATATCCTTGAATGCAGACAAGAGTTTCAGCTTGAACTCGTTATCGAACAGCGCGGTGTCGATCATCACGTAGGGGTGGTTATTCAAGAACGTCTGATCGAACTCACCCTGCCACTTCAGATCCGTATCCCACTGGTCCGTATTGTAGACCTCCCGCCACTGTTCCAGCTGCTCGTCGTTTTCAAGAATCTCGTCGTGTAGGTCGTCAGGGACCTGGTCGAGCGTGACCATGTAGTCGGTCTGGACGACAAACTTCTTCTTCTCGAAGAGCCGCTTCTGGAACTCCTCAATCTGCGCGAGGAACGAGATGATGCGTTCCGCAATATCGCGCACTGTCCGGGCACGAAGCACCGGGGGAGACGAACCGTCGTTCGCCTTGATCAGTTCGTCGACGTCGAGAACCTCATTCTGGAGGAAGAACTCGAGCTCGTCCTCAAGGAACTTCTGGAGGTCCTTGTGGACGAAGTAGTCCATGGAGTTCTCCGAGACGTACCGGTTGAGGTGACTTTTCAGTACCGTCGAGGTGGCGTCATCCTCTTTCTCAGCGGTGAGGATGCGTTCAGCATCTGCGTCCTCCACGTAGCTTAAGATACGGCCTTCGAGAGCCTCACACCGCATCTCGGGCGTCATGTGCGCGAATGAGCTTCGGTCGTCGTCTGTCGCCTCGTTGTATGCCTCGACGTAGTCGTCGGCCTCGTCTTCCGTGATCTGTCGGTACTGGAATCGAATCGTCACCGCCTGCTCGTCCGCGTCCGTCGAAACCGGGTCACCACGGCCAAGCACGAAGTATCGGCTGTCCCCCTTCACGTTGTCCTGCGGTACATCCGCCTCCTCTAAGCGGAACTCCACGGTCCACTTGTTGGCATCAAATCGATAGTCCGTGAAGTGCTCGCCTGTTTTGACGTAGTACTGGTCGTTGTTTGCCCAGTGGAAATACGTCTCTTCCCCATTGTACGGGACGTAGTACTTCGAGTCCTTTGAGGAGATCCGGCGCTTGGTGTGAAAGTCACCGTCTTCGTAGTACCGGGAAAAGAACCGGTACAGGTCGTTGAAGATACGGGCTTCGGTCTCCTCAGCGACGACGACGTCTTCCCGCGTCTCCCAGAGGTCCTGGTACTCTTCGAGGTCTTTCTGTCCGAGACTTGCGTACTGGTCCTTCAGCGATCCATCGGGGTTGAAGATATCGTCGTCCCAGTCCTGACGCAGTTCTGCGGCTTTCTCCTCAAGCTCTTCTTCGATCTCGGCGCGCTTCGCATCAGCCAGAGATTCGAGACTTTCGTCAACAGCGTCGAGGAGATCTTCTTCGATGAACTGCTCAATTCGGTCTCGACGCTGGTTCAGTATGCGGTAGACACCAAAGTCGAGATCGGCAGCATCGAACTGGAAGAGATCCCGTAGCAGTTCCTGAAGCTGTTCTCGATTACCGTCTCGTGTAGTTTGCGTAGACATGATTAGGTTCGTGATTGGAGGGGCCGCTCAGACTGAGGCGCACCGAGGAACGCAATCCCAATGTTCCTGTCGAATGGTCGTTCTTCAGCTCCGTTTTCCGTATGGTATTTGACCATCCGTATGCGGCTATGTTGCGGTGTTTCTGACCAGCCGTTGTAAAAATACCCGTTCGGTTCTGGGGTGGTACATCTCATAGTTAACAAATGAGGAGGAACAGCCAGTAGGGAATGTAACAGAGGTTGACGCCATCTCGCTCCACAACGAGTGAACCCGACTGCGTCACTTCCTTTGGCAGACTATCCGCAATGATGAACCTGTAGGGGGCTTCGTAATCGAGGTCAAGAAGCTCCTCACCGCCGGGTTTCGGGTGCTTCCCGACAGTAGGATCGAATTCTACTGCGATTTCATCAGCATTCCCTGCGTGTGGATGATAAGAGAGAACGAACGGGACAGTTACCCCATCCTCATTGTGGAGGATGTAGTCGACTGTCCCCGACTCAGTCTCGAAGTATTCGACCTGAGGGTCCTCGTCACCCGAGCCGCCAACCCTCCACGCCAGTCGCTTAGCATGGTCGAACGCGACGGTTCGAGCTAGCTTGTACTCGAACTCGTGATTGAGCGATTGCGTCTTCTCATAGGTCTCGAATCCGTGGTGTTCCTGACGTTGAGACAGAAGTACAACATGGCGCGGATTCCGGAGATAGAGTCGTGTACGGCGGTGGCGTTGAAGTGAGAAGTCGTGGGATTCCGAAACGGAGAGTCCGTCATCCAGGACGGATAGGTACGAATCGATAGTCCGCCGATCGACTTCCAGCTGATCGCTGATGTCCGTATATCGAAGCTCATTCCCAGCTTGGCTCGCAGCTAATGAAGCGATCCGATGGAGATTCTCTGGGCGTTGAATCGATTCATACTCTGCGAGTTCCTTGTAGAGATACAGGAGGAGGTGAGATCGGATGAGCTCGTTTTTGACCGGGGTTTCCGTAGCACGTAGGAAGATTCCACCTTTCTGCAGGTACTCACGAGCGGCCTCATACAGGCCATCTCGCTCAACGTCGGAGAAGGCTTCAAAGTAAAGCTGATTCAGCGACGCGACCGCGTCGTCCAAGTTTTCCGATTCCGACAAATTACTTCGGACATCCTTTATCAGCGCCTCACCGTCCATACTCCTGGTTTGATGCGACTCCACGCGAAGAGCAAAATCAGGGTCCGTCTCGAGTAACGCAGAGTCATCATATGCTCCCTGCTTGATGGTGTCGATGAACTTCATCGGCAGCATCGCACGAGGATAATTGATTTTGGCATCGCTTGAGTCCGAGGTCCCACGTAGGTCAACCTGCGATTCTACAATGCCGGTCAGCAATAGATAGGTATCATCATCTACGAGGTCTAGAAGAGCGCTCTGTTCATCTTCATCAAGTCGCAGAGCCCCGATATCGTCGAGGATGATGTACTTACGACCTCGACGTGGAGCGACGTGAGAACGGAAATAATCGATAACGTTTTCCAGTTTTTCCACAGCATTGCTCGAAGGTTCGAGATGGTAGAGAGAATCCTCAAGAGGGACATAGAGGATCTGGCGTGGATCAACGGACCCGACGATATCTAAATCCCGATGGCCGGGAGAGAAGTCAACGGTGTCTGAATCAAGGATTGCAGCGATGAATTGCTGAAGAAGCGTCGTTTTGCCGATTCCGGTCGGTCCGTAAATGGGATATACGAGACTCTCAGTACCGTCTTCTCGCTCGTCATCAATGGACTGCAGTACTTTGAGTAAGTCTGATCGTGGGTCTAGAGAAGCGGTTTGTTCTAACTCAGATAGTGAACCATTGCCTGTATCCCACCATTCGTTATGCCATTCAGCGTCTGCGATGAAATCAGAACCGTCAGATGGGTCTGTCATAGAGGAACTTGACCCCGGCATAGTATAAATATGTAGCATCCTGATGAGGCAATTTTCGGTTTTAGCGTAGCACCAACGTTCTTGTAGGTGGGCTGTGAGGATCCTCAATATGATATGTCCCCGTTTGGCTAGATTCGCTTTCGACTTACCCTATAAATCAGCAGCAGTCTCTCAGTCAAGGAGATTCTGGGCCAACCTCCGATCCACGAAGGAACAACTGGTGGTTGCGGGGGATGATAAGCGTGTCTGAGGTCCAGCATTTCGATGGGACGCTCATTACTGTTCCATTCGGGACTGGAGAGCCCAGATCAACAGTTACTGAGCAATATCAGGCCCTTCTCAAGGAATATAATCCAGAAGACATCCTTGTCATCACTGGATCTCCGGCGAGCATGGAGACGTTTCTGGAGGAACTCAAAGACATAGCACCCGGATCCGCTGTCCCACGTGTAACGTCCTTGGTCGTTCAAGCGACCGATGTCGTGAATCAGACCGATAACCGAGCGATTCTCTCAGACGCAATGCGTCGCGAGCTCGTCCATCGGTTCCTCGAAGAGCAAGAGTGGGACAGCGAGCATTTCAGGCGTGCAGCCAAGCAACCCTCCTTTCTGAGCGATATTGCCCAGCTCATGGAAACTGCCACATGGCAGGATATCTCCTTTGAGAAGACGCCCGAGCTAATCGAA
Organism: Haloplanus litoreus; assembly: GCF_045690335.1. Classification (GTDB taxonomy): domain Archaea; phylum Halobacteriota; class Halobacteria; order Halobacteriales; family Haloferacaceae; genus Haloplanus; species Haloplanus litoreus. The sequence goes on from NZ_CP147876.1 coordinate 78,734, forward strand.
GTCGCAGAGCTCGTGGAGGCATTCCACGACTGGCTCGACGAACACGACCACCTCGAACGCGGCCAGCTGATCACTGAGGCGAATGCTGCGCTGTCGGAGACCGAGAAACGAGATGACGTAGTCGATGTAGAGGCGATCCTCGCCGTCGAGTTTGAGGAGTTCCTACCGCTCGACCGTCGTTATCTCGCTACGGTAGCGGATGGGCTGGAACTCGTATGTGTAGCAGAAGAGAACGCAAGTGTTCGGCGTACATGGATCGAGCCGGGACCAATTACTGACTACGTCTCATTTTCGAGGAGAGAGTCTACTGCAAGGACAGCGCCCCCATCCCGACCGGCGGCGACAGGCGCATATCTAGCGACTGAAACCGTTCACGAAGATCCTGAGGTGGGAGAGGTGAACGTCATCCCGACAGAAACCGCCGACGAACAGATCAAGAAAGTCGCCGATGAAATCGAGCGGCTTCGAGATCGAGAGAACTGGGATTACGAGGAATTCGCCGTCGCACTGAAGCAGAGCGGTTCCGCAGTAATCGAGACTCTTCGTGCCTTCCAGCAGACAGGGGTTCCGACAGAGTCATCGACTGTTACAGGGTTCGGCGATGACCCCGCTATTCGAGAGCTACTGCAAGTCGTTCGCTATCTGGCGGCCGATGATGACGATGCTCGAACAGATCTGCTGGAAGCCTCGGTCTTAGACGAATCGATTCTGGCCTCTATCGAGCAGATGGAGGGCCTCTCGAGTCCGCTCAGACGGTGGGCGACCGAGTCAAACATGAAGGTTCGAATCGCTGAGGAGACGTCTCCACTGAACGTTCGTGCCCAATTTGGGAACGTTCGGCGGGCGTTCACGATGGCGGAGTTCGTAGAAGACACGCCGTTCATCGAAACGACCTGGGAGTCGTTCGCGACGATGCTTGAACGGGCCCACGAGTATGCCCCTCAACAGAACCAAACAAGTTCGACCGAACTTGACGGAGGTGTCCGAGTCGATCACTTACAGGCGATTAAAAACGGGTCCTTCCGAGCAGTCTTCTTGCTGGACATCGTCGACGAAGAGTATCCTGGAACTCCTTCCCTGACTCGGTTGTTTCCCCAAGAACGCCTCTCTGAGATGCCGGACTATCCGGGCGTAACACAGGTCGAGGCAGAAGATGTCACTGACACCTTCCCGACCTCCTCGACAGCGTCAAGCCGCTCGTTCCGACGTTACCATGCAGAGCACGCGCGACGGCGGCTCGCCATCGGAGCAACCGCTGCTGGCGACCGGCTGTATTTCTGTCTGTACAATCACAAAGACACCGCACTGGAAGAGCGTGCTCAGCCGTCGCGGTTTCTCACGGACGCATACCGGCAGTTGCCGTGGGTGAAAGAAGCGACAGAATCAGAGATCAGGAGCCAGCGAAGAGCGGAAGAATATCTGCTCTCTCGCGTCGACAACGCCCTTGCAGACGTCCGTCGCTCTCACAGCCAGGATGTGACGGTCTCTCTCGACGAGGTCGAAGCTGAGCTTTCGGAGATTCACCACCTCCTCAGTGAAAGCGGAACCCGTGGCGAGCAGCTTCGGGATGCGCTGCAAGCACGTATCGAGTTCGCCGCTGGAGGGGTTCGACGTGACTGACGTTACCTTCCTCTCACCGTCGCGCCTCGCGACCTACGCGGACTGCCAGCGGAAGTTCGATTATGAGTACGTACAGAAGGTCAACGCCCCAGAGAAGACACGGTTGTACCTGAACCAGGGGCGGGCCTATCACGGAACGATCGAGGTAGTCTGCGAAGCAACTAGCCCAGAAGATGACGCCCAGCTCATCTACGATCGGGCAGTAGAGGCATTCCCTGAGCAATGGAGAGAGCATATCTCTCCGGACGAGTACGCGTCAGACGCTCACCAGGAATACCAGCGCCTCGAAAATCTAGAGGCAATCAAGACCTTCTTTGACCCTGATGGTGGCCACGGCATCGATCACGCTCGTCAATCCGTTGCGACGGAGAAGTGGCTCGATTGCGTCGAGAACGGCCTCGGATTGCGTGGGAGAGCCGATAATATTCTCCGGACGGACGAAGGGATCCACGTCATCGATTACAAACGGAAGCTCAGGGACGTAATTACGTCCAATACTGCTAGCGTCCTTGAGGACCATCTAGACGGAACGGATCACGACCCGAAGAGAGTCAAGAACGTATTCCAGGCGGCCACATACATCGAGGGCGTCAAACAATCTGACCTCTACGAGGACGGGATGAATATTCGATTCAGTTTCTACGGTCTCCTGAATCACACGTCGTTCGAAAGTACACCAGACGGATATGAAATCTCTGTGCGAGGCTATCCACGCGATACCACGGACATCTACGAAGAGTATCATGACACGATATGGAATCTCCTACAACGTGCACACGAAGGGATCACGAGCGGCTCTCACGACCCAGATCCGTTCCCACTCATTCACGATGAGGCCTGTCCCGACTGCAAGTACCGAGAGATGTGCACAGAATCTCTCGCAGAGGGGGTGAAGCGATGAGCGACGACGTGCCTGATTGGCTCCCAACCATCGAGGACGATGAGGATCCGAAGCCACAGCAGCGGACGATTATCGAGTCGGAGCGGTATCCCATGCGGGTCCTCGCAGGTGCGGGGACCGGAAAGACGTTCACGATGGTCCGGAAAATCGAGAACCTCATTGACGAACACGGAGTTTCTCCGGATCGGATTCTCGCGTTGACCTTCACCAACAACGCCGCTGATTCGATGCGTGAGAAACTCAACGCAAAACTCGGACCCGCAGGGTATGACGTCGACGCGTATACGTACCACTCTATCTGCAACGAGATACTGACGGACTATGCCTATGATGCGGGATTAGATCCAGACTTCGAGATCGCAACGGATGCTGAAAAGTACGTCATCGTACTCGATGTCCTCGATGAAATCGACTACCGTTCCGTCAAACCCAACGTCTACGGCCCAGATTCATACGTGAGCGGCGTCGCATCGAAACTCCTCTCCTTTATCGGGTCGATGAAGCGAAGTGGGATTTCGCCCGCAGAGATTGAGGAATATCTCGGGTCACCGGAACAAGTCTATGAGCTCGATGCTGTGCCAGACCGTGTTGAGGAGATTGCAAGTGACCATCTTGGTGGTCGTTCAGTTTCGACCGTTCTCGACGGCATCCCCGATACACGAGCCGACCTCGTCGCAGAACGGGATACCCTCCGCGATGAAGGATTAGAGGCGAGCATCAAAGACTTCCTCGACCGACTCGTTGACATCTGTGACGCACTCGAAGTAGCGTTTGAGGAGCATGAGGCTGGTGAGCGGTCGCTTCCCGAGGATGCACACAAGCTGCCGAAATATCTCCTTGGAGGGTACAGTAGTGCTCCGAGCGGGATACCAAACGACCTGAAGCTCGAACTGACAGACTACCTCCGAGACGCTCTCGACGAGTGCAAAACTGCCCTGGATTTGAACGCAGGGTATGAGGCATACGAGCGAGAGCTCGACCGTCGAAATCTGCTTGACTTCGATGGTCTCGTGGTTAAGACAGTAGAGCTGCTCGAGACTGACGTCGGAGAGGGTCTGGGCGACCGATGGGACTACGTTTTCTGTGACGAGTTCCAGGACACTGATCGTCTCCAGTTCGATCTCATTACGTCCCTTGTCTCAGAGGATCGCCTATTTGTCGTGGGCGATGACGACCAAGCAATCTACGAATGGCGCGGCGCGAACGTCTCGAACATCACTGACGAACTCGACGACGTCTTCGGGCCCGATCTCGAAGACGAACCGCTAGAACAGAACTTCCGGTCACGTCAACCTATTCTCGACCTCGCAAACGAAGCACTAGAGCGATTGGCGGATCGGCGGAGTACCAAAACGCTCACGCGTGTCGACGAACCCGATTTCGACGGAGATACGGTCGCAGTCGTGGAGGAAGCCGACGACGAAGGCGACCGAGCTGAACAGTTGGTGACTGTCACCCGAAATCTTCTGAGTGGCGATTCAGAAGCACTAGACCGGGCATACGATCCAGGGGAGATAGCACTCCTCGTTCGGAATAATGACCACGCAACCCCAATTCTCGAAGAGTTCGACGAGGCAGGAATACCTTATCAGGTTGCGGGAGACCTCTCCACGGAATCAATCGGGGTCGGCACCGTCGTCGCCTATCTAAAGGCGCTGGCTCGTCCCGAAGAAGACGACGTAAGCTGGAACCGGGTACTGACGATGCGTTACCGTCTTACCGATGCTGATCTGCGTCGTGTCAATAGCCATGATGACGGTGCATATGCTGGGATATGCAACCAACCCCTCGAAGTATTCGATGAGCCCGACCGTATTCAGGAAGTACGAGAGCACATCTCCCGCCTCCTCAAACTACGTGAAACAGCCTCCCTCAGCCACCTTTACCGGGAACTCAAACGCCTGACCAACATCGACTGGTACCTCAGCGAACAAGAGCGTCGTGACCTAGCGCAGCTAGATGAGATTATCGACCAGTATGGAAACGACGCTGTACAGCCCCCTCTCACGCCGCAATTCATCGATTCGCTGCAGCATTATGACTCGCTCCTCGAGGAGAGCGGTTCGGCACCGACAAGTCAGCCAGAACTGGCCGACGACGCGGTCAACGTCATGACCATTCACAAGAGTAAGGGACTCGACTTTCCCGTGGTTCTGATGCCACGGTTGACCGCCGACGAGTGGGAACCAGGGTCCCGAACCTACGATACATTCGAGTCAGCACTGTCTGAAGGTCCAGAATCCGCGTTCGACAAAGATTTCGTCGCTCAAGATGCCAACGAGGCCCGCAGGATACTCCACGTGGGGATCACCCGCGCCGAAGAGATACTCGTACTCCACGGGAGCAGGGAAGAAGACGATACTGACGACGAAAGGCCCGTACACGATGCTGTCGAGAGCATCCTCCCAGAATCAGTTCCCTGGCGGCCAGGTAGCGGTCATCTCCCGATTTGGCGCAATTTACAGGACTGTCTTCCATCGGACCATGCTGACTGGACAGCCTCTCTCGCGAGCACAGTAGTTGGGGATGTCTCTGGACAAGTGACGTACGGCTCTGAGAAGCTCTCGGCATCAGATGGACGAGACCGCGTGATCACATTCGGAAACAAGCTCATAGAAGGCTCACTCGATAGAGTACCTGAGAACCGACGATTTTCAATTGACGCCCTGACTGGGCCAATGACCCCAAACCCGGCAGTCCAGCACAGTTACACCTCACTTGAGGCCTACGAGGAGTGCCCCCGACAGCACTTCCTGGACTACGTCGTCAATGGGTTCTCCGACTACCGTGAGAACGGCTATGGCGGAGACGGTATCTCACAGCGGATAGTCGGGCTTCTGTTTCATGATACCGCAGAGATCGCTGCGAAGGAACAAGCAGCAGAGCGAGCAGAATGGTACGGTATCTGTGAGCGGCTGGCCGGACAACGACGTGCTACGGATGAGTTACCAGCCGCGAAGGAATGCATCGACCGGTATTTCGACCTCAATCTAAGCGGCTGGGAAATCGTCGATGCCGAACGAGAGTTCCAGCTAGACGTTGATGGCCACGAACTCGTCGGGTTTATCGACGCTGTCTATCGGACTCCGGACGGTGAGTTGGTCGTCATCGACTACAAAGCCACCGAGCGTCACCGAGACATTGACGAGAACAAGCAGCTGCCACTGTACCTGCTCGCCTGTCGTGACCTCTACGTGGAACCGATTACCCGCGCGGGATACGCCTATGTCGGCGCTATCGGTCCAAAAGTCGAGACCCGTTCGTTCGATGAGGATGAACTAGATCCAGTGCGAGCAGCGGTGTCGACGACGATGGATCGAATCAAGGAGACATCGTTCAGCGGGTACGAGACTGGGGAGCATTGTCGGTGGTGCCAGCACAGTTCCCTTCCCTGCGGGGAAGAGTGGCGTCAAGAAGACGGAGGCCGCTAGTAGGTCATCGGGAATGACGGTTGACCGGTCGACCTCTCATCGTCAGCTATAGCGAACAAGGGATGGATGTCTGCGAGCGTATAGGTTTCGAGACACGCATACAGGTTCGAGGCTCGGTTGTCCTCTCCTGCTGCGCTAGCCGTTAGCCACGCCTCGCCGAAGTACGGAACGTCGCTGTTGAATACGGTGGGATCCGCAAGATCGTCAGACGGAGGGTCGCGGTCTTCCTCTCGCATGATCTCCCACTGGCTCTCGCGCCACGTCTGCGGTTCAAGCCCAGTTTCGTAATCCGTCCAGAGTGTCTTCGGTGCGGGCGATCCAACGTGTTCAGCCATATCCTCGAGTGAACCCTCCCCAAGCACCCGATTCTTTGCCGACGAAAGGTCGGCATGGTAGTACGACTCGAGTGCTGTACGTACATTCTCTGCTCGTCCAGGCTCACCGATTTCCGTAGCGGCCCGTTCCGCACGACCCACCAAGACTGGGAGGTCGAACCACGCGCCCCCGAAGGTGATGAGAACATCGACATCCCTCGTATCGAGCCATTTCACAACCGCCTCAATAGCATCGAGTTCCGCAGAAGCCGTCTCGTCTTCACGGAAGAGGACCTCAGCCTCAATCTCCTCGCTCGGACTAGCTCGGTATCCAACGCCGGTACAGAGTAGTTCCTGATGGTCTGGGTTCGGTGGTTCAAGTTCTCGCTCGGAAACAGTTGTAATCGTCTCGATGTCGAGTGCTGCAATAGCATCGGCTGCACCAAGGCGGCGAACGAGATCAGTCGTCTCTGAGGACGGCATCCCTGGACGGCCAGAGAGCTGGCTGACTTGCCGATCCCACTTCGCTTTGATACCGATGGTTCCTTGGTAAACGTCGGGGTTGACGTCGTCGAATTCATACCAGGAGCCTTCTTCAAAGGAGTAGTCGACGAGATCGCAGTCATCATCGTCGAAAACTGTGAGCTTCACGTGCGTCCCCAGTGCATCTGAACAGTGGACAAGCTGCGCCCACCAGTCGTGGTCCGGGGTGCGTTCGACCTTGTCTACCCGTAATGGGACTGTAAGACCGTACTCATCGTCCCTCTCTGCTGCGATGAGATTACTCGCTGTCAAGGTATCTGGCGCCATAGTAGCTCAACCAGTCTAGAGATATAACTACTTTTTGATGGCTGTATTTTCGCATTACTGTATTCGTAATGGTGTTAGTCGGAACATTTATCTCCTGACAGAGCATTGGTGGGCTCAAAGAAGATGGCCATGGCCACACCGATCGGCATTCAACCGACGATTGAGCCGAGATTACCGCGGGGGTGGTTCGAATCATCCGAACAACATTCAGAAAGTGGCCTAAATGAACAGCGGCCGGATTATAACCTAATGACAAATCCTCGACTCCAAATCCAATGAAGTTCGACATCCCCCTCGATACCAAAAGTATTGATCAAAGCCACGTCGAGATTTTCAAGAGCTGGCGGTCATTCTCCGACGTTTTCGATGGCGCAAAACGAATGCGTGTCGTCACCTATTGTGATTCCCCTGAGTTTATTCTTGATCTCTTCGAGGACCTGGACGACTTGGAGTCCTTGGAGGTGGTCGTCGGGGATGTATCCGATTACCGCGAGCGCCTCATCGATAAGCCTGATCTCGCAGATCGCCTCGAACAGCTCAGGAGTGAAGGCAAGCTCGTAATTTACCTCTGTGAGAACAAGGAGGTACACTCTAAGCTATATCTTATTGAGTACGACGACTCTGTCTTAGAAGGGGAAGCTGATGACAACGCTGAGGATCAGATGACCCTTGGCGGAGAGGCTCCAATTGAATCTGAACCTGAGGATACTGATGACGGTTCACCGGCGAAAGTCATCGTAGGCTCCCCGAATCTCTCTCGAAATGCATGGTCAAATCAGACGAACATGGGCGTCGTCTACGATACGAAGACGGACAGTGAGCTCTACGAAGAGTTTGAGGAGGTTTATCGCGATCACAGAGACTCGTACAATAGTGGTGGGCCCTTCCTGGAAGATCTCTCCGAACAACTCGAACTCTCGGACGATGACCGAGAAGAGGTAATCAAACTGTACACCGAAGGGCGTGTGGGTACACAAGACGAACTAGGTGAGGTTCACGGTCGTCTCGCAGACCATATCGATGCTGAAGTTGAGACGGTGGATCTCGCTCTCGATGGGGGTACAGATTCAGACTCGGAGCAGGAGTCAGAGGTGATAGAAGGCGAAGTAGAAGAGGACTCTACTGAGAATGATCCAGACTTGGAAGAAGCACCACAGGACCGCATAACTCTGTCACTCCGCGGGTACGAGGAGTCGACAGTTGATACGCTGTCGCAGATGACCGATTTCGATGCGACAGTGTCGAATGATACGTTGACTACGACGCCGGATGCTTTCCAGCGATACGCGGAGCAAGTGTTCGATGTTCCGACGATGCACCTGAACGAGGCCAAGGACGAGCTGAAGTTCCATTACGACGGTACGGTCTATCGTGTCACGCAGCCACCGTCTAATCCAGAGCGGGTCGACGAGGCACTCGCTGAAATTGAGGACTACTTTGCGACAGTGGACAACTATGGGAACTCCAACAATCCGACCGCAGTCAAGGCCCACATGTATGAAGCACTACTCTGGTTCTTCTGGGCGCCGTTCGCCAATCGACAGGCTCAGTTCTATCGTGAGCACGGGATTAACCTCGACAAGGCTCTCCCGTACCTCTACGTCTTTGGCGAGTCAAACGGAGGAAAAGGGACATTCTGTCGATTTGCCCTGTCTCTGATCAGTGGAAACCGTGTCGAAGCACCCGTCGACGCAGACGAAATTGGGAAGCGAAAAGTCCGGAATCTGCGTTCAGCACACACGTCGTTCCCCGTCGTCGTCGACGACATCACCAAGCAGAAGGTGAACTCGCTGGATACCCTTCGAAACTATTGGAGTGGATGGACCGGCGAAACGGCCTATCCGATGTTCGCCTTCATCTCTAACGATAAGCGCCCTGGAGAGTGGTTCCGTAACCGTGCTAAGATCCTCCGATTCGACGTGAATTTCATGACCTCACATCAGGGGGAAGCTGAAGTAAACCGTCTAATCGACACGGAGAACCCGATTTTCCAGTGGTTTGGGTACGAGTATCTCAACCGCGATCTCGAGCTGGGAACTGACTCTGACGCACTTCGGGAAGTGAGGGCGGCCATGCAGGACCTCTATGAGTATGCCGACCGTCCACTGCCAGACTACTTCCCAACTGAACCAGCTGAGCAAGCATATGACACTGGCAGAGAACGCTGGCGAAACCTCATCGATCGAGAGGATGTCGAAATTGCTAAGGATAGTGATACGCTACAGGTGACCTTCCCGGAGTCGATGAACTTTGAACTCCACGAGTACAAGCGCGACCCTCCGATGACGGTTCGAATTGAAAAGCGGGGGCTCGATTTGATCATCAAGACGCCGGACGAGTTCTTCGACTGGCTTGGGGAGACGACTACCGGCGATCCGCGAGAAGGATTCCTCTCACGCGCTCGTAGCCTTCTGAAGCGGTAACTCGGGAATTTGCATAGATCGGCGGACGCGATATGAGCTTCTCGTGGGACTCAACATTACTGAATACACCCTATGGATTGTTGTTTGGCCCTCGAGCTGGCGGATTTCGTGCACTGGGGAGTCAAATCCGATTGGTCTACACCATAGCATCCCCCCCAACGTAGAGATACAATTTTCAATTTAGCGTGTTTCGAATGTCGCTAGTGGCAAGATATAAGTCATCCCAGAATAGATGTAGTGGTATGGGAGCTGAAGACCAAGGGGAGGAGAACCGGACGTACCCGATCCACATCGGGAACGCGACGATCCAGTTCGACGACCCCGTTCAGACCGCAGAGACGATCATGATCGAAGCAGGGACAGACGAGGATAAAACCGGCCAGAAGTGGCTCTACGCTCTGGAAGGAAAGAACAAGCCCAAGGACACTCAGTTCGAGGACTCCGACACCGTCGACCTCAGTGACGAGAATCGGAAGTTCTTCCGAATTGTCCCGAAGGGGAGCGGTCGGTCGTGAGTGAAGGCGAAACGTCCACGGGCGAGATGGAAGGACCTTCCCCACCCGCCAAGATCGCAGAAGAGAATCTGAAACCTTCGTTTCAGAAGGCGCTTTCGGCCCTCCGAGAAAGACACACACCAGCAATCCCGGTCGGAAGACACGAAGGGGAAATTGCAGTCTGGCTTGGTGAGTTCGACTTCACTGTATATCAACACCCTTACACACCAGAACAAGCGGAAGTGTACATTTTCCTCCCTGAGAATTTCGTAAACAGCGATCCTCACTGGGTTGTAACCGTCCCGCCAATCGAACGTGCCGATCGGGAGGGATGGGAAGACAACAATCCGGCCCGTCGTGACCAAGACAAGTATCTTCAGAATGACTTGGGAGTCGATCAGGGAATTACCTTCAGCCTGAGGTGGTCACACCTGAATTTTAAGCCAGAAAAGCCGGAGCACGCCGTCCGTGCAATCGAAGTGATCGACGCAGGCTTCGAAACGGGGTAGCATGACAGGAGCGTACCGTGCCCGTGCAGTCGGTCAGAAGTCGCCACCCAGTCAGGCTGCAGAATTCCAGTTTGCGCTCAGTGAAGGGACATGGGAGACACTTGATGGATTCCTGAAGCCGCCCGAAGGCCACCATCTGCATGGTTTGCCCGAGCGAGGAGCAATCGGAATCATCACCCCGAGCACGGGAGACAGAAGAACGACGTACCTGTTACAGAAGGTCGTCGAACCGGGCCCGGGAGACGTCTACTTCGACGGCCAGCTAAAGTTCCACCCTGACTATACGCTACGGTCAATCAACGAGGCTGCAGAAGTGCCAGGAGCGGGTCTGATATTCATCCACACCCACCCAGGAAGCGGTGCGACTCCGTCTGTCCCCGACAAAATAGCTGATAAAGAAGAACTGTACGACATCGGTCTGAATCTCGGCTCGGAGGTCCCCCTCGCAGCGGGTATCGTGACAGATCGTCCTAACCCCGAGACTGGCCAACGCGAATGGTCGGTTCGGGCGTATGAGTTCGTCTATCCAAACTCATCAAAGGCTGAAGGGAAAAGACGTACCGGAGAGGAAACGGGTGAATTCACGCACGCAACAGCGGTCCGCGTTGTAGGCGAACGAATCAAAAAGCTCCCAACGATCAGGAACGCTACAGGGCCGGCTGGTACGGGCGGAGCGATCGACTCAGAAGCTCAGGATTCAACGGTAGAGCTCTGGGGGGAACGCGGTCAACAGACGCTTGCTGGCTTCCGCGTTGGAGTCGTAGGTCTCGGAGGCGTCGGTTCGCTCCTCGCCGAACAATTAGCACGTCTCGGCGTTGAAGAAACGGTCTTCGTCGACTTCGACTACCTCGAACGTGCGAACCTCAATCGGTCTTACGGCGCTACAGCTGATGATGTCGGTAAGCCGAAAGTTGAGGTGGCAAAGAAAGTCGCGGAGCGGTCGGCGACGAACCCGCGGTTCACCGCACAGGCAGAGTACGGAAGCGTAGTCGAGGAAGACGAGGAGTACGCTTGCCTTCCACAACTGCTCGACTGCGATGTCATCATCAACGCCGCCGACACGCATTGGGTTCGGTATCTTCTCGACGAGGTTTCGCATGCTCACCTCATTCCCGTTCTTGACGGGGGTACCGAGCTCATCCCGAATGACGATAAAGATGAACTCGACATCGGGTCTAGATCGCTCATCTCTGCTACGGGACCAGGTCATCCATGTCTTGAGTGTACTGGCCACTGGTTCCACGGAGATGAGGAAGAGGGCGTGATTCACGATAGAGAGCCAGATGCCGCTCGTGGGGCGGGATACGTCCAAGGCCTGGATGACGGTGAAGAACCGGCAGATGATGGCGAAGGTGACGAGCGGGCGCCCTCCGTCGCTACGAACAACGGGCTCGTGGCATCACTGTTGGCACTTCGTTTCCAAGCGCTTGCAGTAGGCATCACTTCGCAAGCTCTCGTTGGCAGTCAGGAGTACGATGCTCTCTTCGGCACGGTTGATTGGCAAGAAGATAGCAATAATGAAAAACGGATCACGTGCAAGGAGGGCTGCGATCGGAAAGAAGCACTCGCACGGGGAGATCACTACGAGTTGCCGACTGAGCCCGATCCGACGTTCCGCAAAGTCCTCGAAGAGCACAGGGAGGACGATCAGCAACAAAAGACCACCCCGGATGCTAAAGAGCAAACAGAGAGAAGCGTATTTCAGCGCTTTACAGCGTATGTCGGTCGTCTCGTGAACCGAAGTCCGAAGGAATCGTCTCAGTAGAGCGAAAATAGTCAACCACAATACCAGTTCACGTGAATCAAGAACCGTCCGTGGAGAAGACAATCGAGTGGCTTAGAGACCGTCCCTACTACGAGGGTCAAATCACCCATCAAGAGCGAACGTCAGGGGCCTCGGCTGAAACATCACCAATCGATCTTGATCCCCGGTTAGCGAGCGCACTTTCTCGTCACAATATCAACGAACTCTACCAACACCAAGCGGACGCAATCGAAGTCGTCCGAGACGGAGACAATGTCGTGCTCGCTACTCCGACGGCTAGCGGTAAGAGTCTCGCCTATACGGTTCCAGCACTCGAACGCGCTCTTGATCACCACGGTAAGACGCTCTATATCGCACCGATGAACGCTCTGATTAACGACCAAAGAGATACCATCTCCAAGATTGCTGCAGATCTTGAGGGAAGTCAGAGCGTCGACGTTGCGACATATACAGGACTACTAACGGACTCCGAGAAACGCGAAGTCTGGGCCCGCCAACCAGATGTTCTCTTGACCACTCCCGATATGATCCATAAAAGTTTGCTCCCATATTCTAAATCACCAAAACACTGGAAGTGGCTCTTCCAACAGCTCGAGACGGTCGTCGTCGACGAAGTACACGAGTTTCGAGGGATATTCGGAAGCCACGTCTCACTAATTTTCCGTCGTCTCTCGCGTTTGGCCGAGTACTATGATTCTACTCCTCAGTACATCTGCTGCTCCGCAACTATCGGGAATCCAATCGAACACGCAGCAGCAGTCACCGGAAAGCAACCTAGCCAGTTCTCACTAATCAACGATGATGCCAGTGCAACAGGCCCTCGCCAGTGGGTATTCTGGAATCCACCGCTAAGAGAAGACGAGGAACTGGAGGCAGAATCGGCGGCAGCCGACGGACTACCTTCAGATACAGAAGGCAATTCTGAAGCGAGTCCACCACCATCGAGTCCAGTTGAAGTTCCCCACCACAACGAGATTATAGGCGGAGAGCGCCGTTCCCATCACCCAGAAACAGTGCGGTTGTTCTGCGACCTTGTTCAACAAGGGTATCAAACGCTCGTCTTCACACGGGCCAGACAGGGAACCGAACAGTACGCAAACTGGTGCGATAGCAAACTTCGAAAGCGTGGTGAACACGAGCTAGCGGACCAGGTTACTGCATACCATTCAGCACTCCAGGACGAGCGTCGGACCACCATCGAGGCAGGGCTTCGCGATGGATCCATTCGAGGTGTCTGGAGTACGAACGCACTCGAGCTCGGCATCGACGTCGGCAGTCTTGACGTCGTTCTTCTTGACGGACATCCAGGAACGAGCATGAGCACATTCCAGCGTGCGGGGCGGGCAGGACGTGGAGAAAATCCGAGTCTCGTTGTCCTAGTAGCAAGCCCGAATCCATTAGACCAGTACTGCATGGCGAATCCGGATCTCCTGTTCGACGGCGATCCTGAACAAGCAGCAGTAAACCCCGCAAACACCCAAATACTAGATGACCACGTTTGCTGTGCGGCTCAAGAGCTGTTCCTGCGTACCAGTGATGAGACCTACTTCGGCGCTGAATATCCGGGGACTGTAGCATCTCTTGATGACGCGGACCAATTAGAGCGATTTAGCTCTCGAACCGGTTCCCGGTGGAAGTACATGGGGGAGGACAGCCCGCAACACACAATGGACATCCGCTCTATCGATGATCGGCAAATCGAACTTTATGATAGACTGCGTGATATGACACTTACCTCGCTACCGTTTGGCGATGCGCTTCGTGATGCGCACCCCGGTGCAATTTATCACCATCAAAAGGAGTCGTATCGTGTGACGGAGGCAGAATTCGATGCTGACCGTGTGCTCCTGAAGTCGGTGAATACGATGGGGTATACCCGTCCACTCACTGAGAAACGAATTACTATCGAAGAGGAACTCAAGACGGACGGTCTCGCCTCGGGTGAGACTGTTTCTGTTGGATTTGCGGATCTCACCGTCGCTGAAGAAGTGACGGGATACATGCTCTATGACCACCCATCAGATGAGGATGGCGTCGAGCGGGCTTTCGACGAGCCGCTTCCTGAACGGACAATTCGCACCCGTGGGCTCTATTTCACAATTCCGCCGCAGATCGAGCAGAACATCAAAGCTGCGAGTGATGAAGAGGACGGATTTCTCGCGAGTATTCACGCTCTGGAACATGCACTGATCTCTTTGTTCCCACTCGAGATTCTATGTGCTCGTCGCGACGTTGGTGGACTCTCGACCGAGTATCATCAGCACACTGGACGGAGCACGATTTTCGTCCACGATGGTCATCCGGGTGGAGTCGGACTTTCTCGAGAAGCGTTCGGGAAGCTGGAGAAAATGCTTGAGCGAACGTTGGAGATGCTCTCTAACTGTCCCTGTGAAGACGGATGTCCATCATGTGTTCACTCGCCGCAATGTGGGAATGCGAATCGGACGCTAAACAAGCAGCTCGCAATCCGTCTTCTGAAGCAACTGTTAGAGGTTCCTGTTCAGCCTTAGGGAAGACTATAGTCAGTCATTTCAGTACTCTATCGACCCGCTGGCCGGTGAGAGTATAGAGATCGATAGCTTCCACGGACCTCAGAAGAGGCACTTTTGAATTCGTCTAAGTCTGAGATAGGGACATCGTGGAGTTGCTAGTCAGAAAGTATAAGCCAGAGGGTTCCGTTAGTAAGTGTATGACCAACACGCGAAACGAGGGGCCCCCTACCTATAGGCAATCGGGACAGGGAACAACCACCCACTGAGACATGGCGGGCGACCCTGGAGTACGTCTACTTGCTCTCCGGTGCGACGCGCTAGTCGACGCTACGACAACCGCTATCGAAGATCTCGTCGATTACTTCGATGCGGATCTCATCTACATTGTCGAAGAAAAGCTGGACATGCGAACGGTGAGCACTGTCGAGCGGACTGCTTCATGTCCGGTAATTCACACTCGGCGTAGCGCTGTTCACACTGAGACTGTTGACGGAATCACCGTGTCCATCGCCAGTTCGCTCGACTTCATCGGTGGGGCCTCTACCGCTAGCGGACAAGGACTCCCAGACGACGTCGACTACGTCATCTGTGATGAGATCCAGACTAACGCCGACTCAGTCACATTGGAGGTCTCGCTTGATGGCCTCGAACACCTCGCTCGTTTCCAACACCGAACCGACCGGGAAGCAACGTTCCTCACCGGAGCCATGGAGGCCAGTTACGATTTCGTGTGGAAGGCTGACGTCGACGACGAGAGCGTTCGCCTTCCCGTGCGCGGGCTTGCTCCAACCCGTCGCCAAGGGGCACCCGAACTAGCCTGCATTTCGCTTGATTCGGACGGCCGCATCGCCGTATCCACGACTCCAGCGGATAAATTCGGCCTCCGAGCGCTCTCGGGTGTGGGCAAGGGAACAGCCCCGAAGCTCTCTCGGAATGGGTATGAGACGCGTGACGACGTCGCAGCCGCGACGGAACGCGATCTTCGTGAGGTTCGAGGTATCGGTGAGTCGAAAGCGCAGAGCATCCGCCAGAGCGCCCACGCGTTGTCCGAAGGATGCGTGATCCGTCTCACAGACGAAGCTGTCCCCGCAGCAGACTACAGTCCGCTGTTCATTGATATCGAGACTGACGGCCTCAACCCGAGTATCATCTGGCTCATCGGGGTCTATGACCCTGAAACAGACGAGTACGTGGACTTCATCGATACGGAACCGTCACGAGACAACCCAGGGAAAGCCACTCGAGAGTTTGTTGCGTGGCTAGCCAGCGAGTACGATCGCACGTCCCTCATTGCGTGGAACGGCCACAACTTCGACTTCAAACACCTCAACCGATTCATCCGAGGACACGCACCGGAGTACGCAGACTACTGGTCGGACTCCGTGTTCGAGTACGACCTGTTCGACTGGGCCGTGCGAAAAGACAACGCCATCCTCCCCGGTCGGACGAACCGGGTTGAAGACGTCGCTGAGGCTCTCGGGCATGGGCGCGACTCGGCTGCTGCCGCCGTGGATGGGAAATCACTGGCGAAGACCATTCAGCGGCTTCTCGTGTCTCCAGAGCGCGCTCGAGACGTAGACTGGGACACTGCACGGGCATACTGTGAGGCAGACGTCCGTGAGCTGGCTGCAGTCTACGAATCGATTGCTGAGGCGACACCTGGCCACAAGCGTGCCAGCGTTCCTGCTGATGAAAACACCACGCAGACCGGACTCATGGACTTCTAACAATGCACGACGACCACGATACCGACCACAGCCAGACAGACCTCACGACCAACCCGGAGGACAACACCAACAACGGTGACATCGATATCGAGACGGACATCCTCCAACTCACCGGCGAGGAGCTCGAGAGTACCTACCCGAATAACCGCTACTTCGGGCAGGTTCACGAGAACTTCGAGATTCCCGCTCGTGAGGAACAGACTGTTCCAGCTGAGGACGTGCTTCCGCCCAAGATCGCTCGAAACCTCGAATTCGACCCGTGGAGCCACCAAGCAGAGGCTCTCCAGGTACTCGACCGCGGTGACAACGTGTGTGTAGCGACCAGTACATCCTCGGGGAAGACGCTGGTCTACGGTCTTCACATCGCTCGTCAATACCTTGAGGATCCGAAGACGCGGTCACTTATCGTCTATCCGACGAAGGCGCTCAGTCGCGACCAGGAGCAAGAACTCAACGAGTTCCTTCGTAACACGCTTGGACTCGATATCAGTGTCGGCGTCTACGATGGTGACACGAAGAGCGAGGAAAAGTCTCGCATCCGCGATGAGTGCAACGTCGTAATCACGAACTTTGTCGGGCTAAATCAGTATCTGGAGAGCCACCATCTGTGGGCAGACTTCCACTCCAACTGTTCGCTAGTCGTTATCGACGAAGCCCACATGTGGACTGGCCTCGGCGGGATGCACGTCGCTTGGATCCTCCGACGCGCCCAACGGATCATCGATTACTACGGCGGCGATCCTCAGTATGTCCTCACGACGGCGACGATCGGCAATCCTGCCGAACACGCTCTCGCACTCACGGGAGAGCCCGCGGCAGTCGTCGACGAAGATGGATCACCGCGAGGCATCCGTCACCTCGTCTTCTGGGATCCTCCGATGAGTGGTGATGACGGTCTCACCGACGATATTGACTCTCCGGCGCTGTCGAAGCGTCCGGCCACGGTCGAAGCCCCGGAAGTGTGGGCGCACATGTGCCAGAAGAACGTTCAGTCGCTCTTGTTCTGTGACTCGCGAAAGCTCACCGAACTGTCCGTCGATCGCGCGAAGCGGTTCATCAGCGATCCAGAGAACAGATATCAGGGAAGACCGGACTTCGCATCCTACCACGCCGGACACGGTAAACAGTCCCGTCGGGGGACGGAGTACCAGCTCAAAGACGGACAGCTCGACGGTGTCTCGACGACAAGTGCTCTGGAGGTCGGCATCAATATCGGTGGCGTCGATGGGACCGTTCTCATGGGCTATCCGGGGTCGCGGCAGTCGTTCTGGCAACGCATCGGTCGATCTGGCCGAGGAACGCGAGATGCGCTCTCTGTGTTCGTTCCAAGTCACTCCACACTCGATCAGTACATCCTCCAGCACCCCGAGTACGTTCTCGAAGAGGACCACGAGAGCGCTGTCGTCGACCTCGACAACAATCCAGTGTACCTCCAGCAACTCAACTGTGCCGCGCAGGAACTTCCCCTCACGCGTGATGATGCGGAGAATTTCGGAGGCGAGGAACGACTGGAGCGTGCAGTCGAGTACGGCCGACGGAAGGGCGACCTCGAAGGATCTCTCGAAGGCGGCGTGATGTATGCTCATCGCGACCGCCCGCAGGACGAGATCAGTCTGTACTCCTCTGGAGGAAACACCTTCGACGTGCGGCTAGCTGGTGATGGATCGATTGACCATCAACCAATCGGTCGTGACCGGGCCTACAGAGACTACCACGAGGGCGCAACTGTTCTCCACCAGGGCGAGCAGTATCAGGTCGTTGAGCTTCGGGAAGACATCCCACAGCCGTACATCTCACTTGAGAAAGCGAACGTGAGCTACTACACTCAGTCCCAGGGCCAGGTCAACATCTACGACACGGTTGTCGAGGACTCGCGCGAGGTCGGACCGTTCACGCTCAACTGGGGGTACGGAACGGTATCTGTCCACTATAGCACGTACCTCAAGCGAGAGATCGGAAGTGGGGACGTGCTCGAACTGGGCAATGAAACTGGGGTCCCGCCGCTAGAGATGCGAACCCAGCTGTGTTGGGCGGAGACCCCCAACAACATTGAACGGGCGATGCTCAACAAGCACTCGGAATACCACAACCCGGAATGTATCAACCTTCCACCACGGCTTCACGGGTATCTCGGTGGGATTCACGCCGTGGAACACGCTATGATCGCTGTCTCGCCACTTGAGCTGAAAGTTGATGGTGGTGACATCGGGGGTCTCGCGACCAATCGGCTTCCTGGTAATCCCGACAAAAGTGGATGGTTCATTTACGACGGTATCGAGGGGGGTCTCGGATTCTCGCGGTCGATTTACGAACACTTTGAGGACGTAGCCCAACGCGCCCATGACCTCATCGTCGACTGTTCGTGTGGTCGTGATGAAGGTTGTCCGGCCTGTACAATGGACGACCGTTGTGGTAACGATAATCGTCCACTATACTCACCAGCAGCTGCGGATGTTCTTGAGCACCTGCTGGCCGATCAGGATGTAGATGACCTCGAGGAACACCTACCGGAGACGGATAGCGAAGTGCATCCTGTCGATGACCAGCGACCACCTGCTTCGATCTCCTAATCGATAGAATCTCTCAGCTTAAGATAGGCTATTCTTGAATCACCTACTCTGAGTGCCGGATCACTTTCCATCGACGACATTACTGGGGTCCGTAAAGGAACAGGTAAAAATGAGTAAAACGAACCAAACGAACCAAACGAACAAAACGAGTGAAACGAACGTAACGAATAGAACGAATAGGTTGATGGCAACGAGTGTGTTTACTTCCACGAACGAAACGAACAGTTGGTTTTAACATCGTAGTAATCCTCTCACCGAGTGAAACACCCTCACCGAACGCACCGAACTAAACGACCAAAACGAACGAAACGAACACAACGAGAGAAACGAAGATAATGACCGACACCAATACCGCACGAATCACGGTGGCGAATCAGAAAGGAGGCGCGGGGAAAACAACCGACGTCATTCATACTGGCGGCGCACTCGCTGCCCGAGGCCACGACGTCCTCCTGGTCGACATCGACTACCACGGAGGGCTCACCTGCTCGCTTGGCTACAACGATCTGTACTACGATACCGACCGTACGACGCTGTTCGACGTCCTCGACTTCGACCAGATGGAGTCGGTGAACGACATCATCGTCGAGCACGAGGAATTCGACATCCTTCCCGCCAGCGAGAAACTAGCGAACAACAAGAACATCCAGACGCTGCTTGAGGCGCCGAAGAGTCGCGAGCGGTTGGAGATGACTCTCGACGAGCTCGACAAGGACTACGACTACATCATTGTCGACACGCCGCCATCCCTGAACGTCCTCACCGACAACGCCCTGGTCGCGACCGGCAACGTCGTCATTCCCGTCATTCCCGAGAAGCTCAACGCCAACAGCCTCCAGATTTTCGCGAAGCAGCTGAGTTCCCTCGAACAGGCGTACGGAGACATCAATCGGCTCGCGATTGTCTGTAACCGCGTCGAGCAGAACGCTGAACACCGCGACACCATCGAGGAGATCAAGTCGGCGTACTCCCTCCCGGTGTTCGAGATCCCGAAGCGGACCGACCTCTCCCAGTCGATCGGCGAGGGGGTGTCCGTCTTCGGCTTCGGCAAGGAGAACCAGCGCGTCGAGGATGCACGCGACCTGTTCAACGAGATTGCCGACCTGTTCGACGAGACGTTCGAGAAGACTGCGCCTGAGGAGGTGAAAGCATGAGCGACGGCTGGGGTGATGCTTCCGGTATCGAGGGCAACTACGAAGAGGAGGACGATGAGGTCGATTCCAAGGAGACGAGCAAGGTGAGTGAAACGGTGGAAACCAGTTCATCGACCGAAACGACCGAATCGACTTCAACGAATGAAACGAATGAAACGAGCAAAACGAAGACGAACATCAAGGACGAGTGGAATGGGCGGACGATCTACATTCCCGACGATGTCCTGGACGAGATGGAGGATACCTACCTCGAGTCCCAGCTAAAGCTCCGCAAGGCGGGCCAGGACGAGTTCAAGAAGAACCGCCACTTCTACCCGCTACTCGTTCAGTTCGGTGTTGAGGCGCTCTCTGAGGCGGATGCCGAGGAAATCAAGGCTCGGCTTTCGGAACTCGGCGACGGATGATCTCGCGCAGAGCGAGGCCCGACAAAAGTTGAGACTGATCGTCTCAATGCATACGCCATCAGCAGGAGTCTGCTACATCTTCTGGTCGGAGATTCCCTACAAATTTGAAGCTTCTTTATACTACGAATCTAACCGTTGACGAAAAATATCCGGTACCAAAATAGAATATGCAAATGGGCAGAAACTGCCTTTGCGGATTTCCCGACGTCATGGCTACACTGTTCACTCGCGTCGCTGTGTTTGAACACCTTTCGGCGTCACAGTAACGGAGATCGCTTCGACTCTAAATGTAATTTCAAAGTCGTCATCTACCGAATTAACAACTCGTTCCAGTGCTTCCGGATCAACATACTGGTGCAACGGGGTACTGTCCAAGTCCACATTATGTTCATCGAGTGCTTCGCAGAGTTCTATCACCATTTTTCGATCCGAAGGTGGGCAATGTGCTGCGGTCATACTCTTGGGTCTCCCCTATTGTTTCCTTCAACCCGTTCATAGCTAGCAGACCCAGCACCGCTGACGCCAGTAATTTCGAAGCGAGCACCGCCGGCCTCACTCTCGGTAACCTGGATGCTCCACCCGTGAGCACCGACGATCTGGTCGAGGATGCTCAATCCGAATCCGGTCCCTGCGTCCGCCGTCGAATACCCGGCGTCGAAGATCTGACCGCGATCCTCTTCGGGGATTCCAGGTCCGTCATCTGCTACATAGAACCCGTCGTCCAGTTCGCCGACCGTCACCGTGACATCCGGGCCGCCGTGTTCGATCGCGTTTCGCATCAGGTTCTCGAACACCTGTTTCAGCCGGCTCTGATCCCCCTGGATCGAGGTTCCACTATCGATCTCGACGACGAGAGAGGCGCTCGTTGTTTCGACAGTGGCCCAACAGTTCTCGACCAGTGCCGCAAGCTCGATGGACTCGAAATCGGTAATCGTTTCCCCCTGTCGAGCCAGCGTCAGGAGATCGTCGATCAGCGCCCCCATTCGATCGAGGGCACCCTCGACGTGCGATAGCTCCTCACTCTCACACTCGTCTTTGGCAAGCTGAAGCCGTCCTTCAGCTACATTGAGTGGATTACGAAGATCGTGGGAGACGACGCTTGCGAACTCTTCGAGGCGGTCGTTCTGGCGTTGTAGCTCTTGGGTACGTTCTTTCCGGTCGGTAACGTCTCGCTGCGTGCCAAGATACCGGATGAGATCGCCATCGGCGTCGTACACCGGCGCGACGCTCAGTTCGTTCCAGAACGGGGTTCCGTCCTTCCGGTAGTTGCAAATCTCGACAGTAATCGGCTCTTCGTTGTCGATCGCCTCCCGCAACCGAGCTACGGTGTCAGGATCGGTGTCCTCGCCCTGTAGGAACCGACAGTTCCGTCCAAGCGCCTCGGCCTCTGTATATCCCGTGAAGTCTTCGAACGCCTTGTTGACGTACACCATCGGATTATCCTCTTTGCGCGGATCAGTCAGAGTGAGTGGCGCGTGAGCGTTGTCGATCGCCGTCTGGAGGATCTCTAACTTGCGCTCGGTAGCGCGTTGCTCAGTGATGTCGTTATTGACCGCAACGAAGTGGGTTGTTTCTCCCGACTCGTCGGTCACCGGAGCGATCGTCTGGTCGATGACGAACCGCTCGCCGTCTTTGCGTTCGTTGATCACCTCGTTACGCCAGACGTCGCCGTCGAGAATGGTTTGCCACAGGTCTTCGTAGAACGCTTGCTCGTGTTCTCCCGACTGGAGAATAGCTGGGGTCTCTCCGATCGCTTCCTTGGCTGTGTATCCGGTTATCTCTTCGAAGGCTGGGTTGACGCAGTCGATGATGCCGTCAATATCTGTACAATAAATCGCATGGCCCGAGGATTCGACGGCACGCTGGAACTTTCGGAGTTGCTGTTCGCGTTCTTTGCGCTCGGTGATGTCTGTTATGAAGCCAACGACCCGGGTGACTTCGCCGTCGTCAGTACGGATCGGCTTTCCTTGGACGTATACCCAGCGTTGGTAGTCCTCGCTTTCGTTAACTCGATGTTCAATTTCAACGGTCTGCCCGTTCCGAAGCCGTTCGACGGCCTTCGCCACATGCCGTCGATCTTCGGGGTGAGTTGCGTCAAGAAAGGCCAATGCATCGTCGCGGAGTCGGTCTATGGGGATGCCGTAGAGTTCCTCGAAAGCGGAGTTGATGAATATCACGTCATCCATATCTGCTGTGAAGATCCAGAGTATGTTCGTAGTCTCCTCGGCGAGTTCTACGAGCCAGCGTTCGATCTTGCTGGCGCGTTGTTCCGACCGATGCTGAGCAACGGCGTTGTCGATCCGGTTAGCCAGGAGTTCGTACTGTTCTGTCCCAGTCCCTTTTTGTAGGTAGTCGGTCACCCCCTTCGAGATAGCCTTGCTTGCGACTTCTTCGGACCCTTTGCCAGTATACAAGATAAACGGGATATCAGGATGTACCTCGCGCACCTGTTCGAGAAACTCGATACCGTTGAGACCGGGCATATCGTAATCGGAGACAATGCAATCAATGTCGTTCGTTTCGAGATAGTCGAGCGCTTCGTTGGCATCAAGCTCACTGTGAATAGATGATTGATCGTGACTCTTTTCCAAAAACGTGGCAGTCAGATCGAGAATGCTCTCGTTATCATCAACATGAAGGACGTTGATTCGCTCAAACGTGGTAATCTGACTCGTGTTTAACACGAGGTCAGAACCGTCGCTTTGGGCCACTGGTTGCCGTCTTTGATGCGTTGACAATCGTTCTGAACCGTCCATATCTGTCAGTCAATCAGTAGTCAGTTGTTGAACCGTCTCGCTGATCTGGTCGACATTTTCTGCCTGGTGTTCGTTTGCCACAGCAATACTTTCGACTTCATCGGCGACCGTATCTGCCTGCTCGACTAATTCGCCGACCATGCTCGCAACTTCCTCGGTGCTGGCGGCTTGGTCGTCAGTCGCATCCGACACCTCCCGGATACCCTGAGACGCCTCTTGGACGGATTCAGCGATGTCTTGCAGTGTGTCCATCGCAGTGGTGACCTGATCGAGGCCCCGGTCGATCTCCGCCGTGGTTTCTTCGAGACTGACGACTGTCTCCGCGGTGTCTTCCTTGATATCTGAAACCAACTGCTCGATTGTGCTCGCGTGATTCTGGGACTCCTCGGCGAGACTTTTCACTTCGTTTGCAACGACCGCGAATCCGTCCCCCGCCTCGCCGGCTCGAGCCGCCTCGATCGAGGCGTTCAACGCGAGCAAATTCGTCTGTTCGGAAATCTCGTTCATCACCTCGACTACTTCATCAATTTCGTCGACTCGTTCTTGCAGTCGTTCGACATCGGTTGCGACAGTCGATGCGGAGTCATCGACTCGTTCCATCACTTCGATGGCGTCGGTTGCGGCCCCTCGGCCCTCTTGAGCGAGTTCTTCGGCGTGTTCGCTCATCGTGGCCACCTCGTCCGCAGTCGATGCGATTTCCTCGACAGTGGCAGACATGTCTGCGACTTCGCCTGCGACCTGATTCATCGACTCTGCTTGGTCTTGGGCCTGTTCACTGAGTCTATCAGTACTCGTCGTGATGTTTTCAGCTGACTCTGTGGCCTGTGCCACCTGCTCATTGACGTGAGTGATGACCTGTTTTTGTTGTTCCAGTTCGGCCTCGAGTTGCTCACTGTACGAATGGATGTAGGTATCCATTGCCACCTGCTGGTCGAGATTCATCAGCTTCAGCATCGACCGAGTTCGATCGGCAAGTGTGTCGAGTGCTTTCTCCGGCGTGAGGGCGTCACCTTGTTGTGCCAAGTCGCCACCATCCGTCTGTGCGAGGTCTGCTTTCAGGTCATCAACGACGGCGTCAATCAGGTGCCGGTAGAAGATGCTGTAGGCGCCGAGGTAGATCTTCGGCCCGAGATCCAGCATGTCATGGATCTTGCCGATTCGAGCGCGGCTTTCGAAGTGGGCTTGCTCGTACTGGCCATCGAATAGGTCTTGTAAGTACTCACGCTGGTTTCCTTTGAGCGCTTCAATCCCTTTGCTCGATCGTCCAAAAATCTCGATCGTTTCGTCGTATGATTCCAGATGATCGTAAAACGCCTCGACAGCGTCGTCGATGGCCGGTTCAACAACGCTACCGAGATCTTCAAGTCGTCGCTCATCGGCCTGCTCGAAGTTCGTGAAATCTTTTCGCCAGTCGATCTGTTGTTGATCGATCCCAATTTCGTCTACCAACTGCGTACCGTCCACCCGCTTCCGATTAGCGGCAGTTATCTGATTGTCCACAGTGATCGTTTATCATTCATTTGAATATCAAATTGTAGTACAATATATGGGGTTTATCTGATCATTGAAGCTTATATGTAAGGCCTCTTCTCTTGAGTTGAGATCGAAGATAACCTATCTACGTCGCTTTCATAAATACATATACACGAAGTTAGGCTCACTCTTCTCCGCCGGGATACGTTTCAGGTACTCCACCTGGCACACGAGGTGTTGTACCTAAGACTGTGTGACGAGCGAACCGTTATTATCCTCGATGAGTTCCTCAAATAGGGTCTCTTCCGCCTTTCGGATGTGTTGATGAAAGGTCGAGTTAGAGAAATTGAACATTTCTGCAATTTCCTTCCCACTTACGTGTCGAGGAGAATCAAAGTATCCGGACCGGTAAGCCGTCTCCACGACTTCGCGCTGGCGGGAAGTGAGAGACTCTAGCGCAGTGTTTTGAGATGCATTTCGTGAATTCATCGAAGTATCAGACTCTCGTTTAGCGACCAGTTGTGCGTTTTCGTAGTGCGACGTAACGATGTTAACAGCCTGTCTAGTGTTGAACGACTCTGGAACTTCAACTGTCAATCGACAGCGGTTGTTATCAGCAACCAGTTGCTGTAAAATTAGGCTTCTGTCGGCCAACACCGATCCGATACACGGTTGGGTGATACGTAATTGGACGAATGTATCGTTTATCTGATCGATTAGGCGGCCACCCTCAATACCATCGAGGTGTTCGGCTTCTTCGAGTAGTTCTTCGGGCGTGCCATCGGTTACGCTGAAGAAGGCAAGTGTCGACTCCCCTTTCTGGGAAACAATCCTTTCGAGTGTGATTTCACAGCCGAGCACAGCAGCCAATTGGCAGAATGTGGTAGCTCCCTCTTGCGCCTCAAACACCAGTTCTGTCGTCTGCATCGTGTGCAGGGCCTCTCTTTGTTCGATCGCCGCACTCGCGCGAGCGATCAAATCGCACAGTTCCTGCAGCACAGCTTCCAAGGTATCCGGAAATCCTGATGTCGTCCGTGAATACACGGTGAGCGCGCCGTGGAGTGCTCCCTTATAAATCAGCGGGACACTTAGGGCGGATCGAAACTCACGTTCGATTGCCGTACTTCGCCACTCGCCGTGTTGGATGTTAGCCGCGAGATTCGAACTGCCACACGCGTCTCGCGACTGCAATGCCTCTACTGATGGTTCAGGGTCTTCGCTCCTGTCTAACGTGAGAGATACGCTGTCAAGATAGCCGCTGTCCGACCCAGCCTGCGCTTGAGGAATCACCGCTTTTTCTTCGAGATCGACCCTACCGATCCAAGCGAACTCGATTGTGTCTGATTCGATCAGTCGTTCACAGACTGATTGTTCAAGTTCTGCCCGGGTATCTGCCTGAACGATCGCATGAGTGATGTCGCGGATCTGCCTGTTTAACGACTCGATTCCCTGCAGCTCTCGACGCTGTTCTCGGAGCTTTCGTTCCCGTTCGGTGTAGTCTAGTGCCGCCTCAGTCGTGGCCCCCAGAGTCTCTACGAGGCTGACTGTCCAGTCGGCGAAAAGATCCGGTTGGGTATCGCCCACGACGAGAACCCCCCAATCGCCGATCGGAACGGCCAGTTCACTCCTGACCGTCCGATCGAATTCGTAGTCCGTCTCTCGCGTTCGAAAATCGTCGACGAGCGCTGTCTGTTCGTCGGTAAATGCACGCCACTCGACCCCAACTCCGGGTTCGAAAACGGGGAGTTCGTCGATGTCTTCAGCTTCTTCGCCCGAGGTGGTGTGGACAACCGGTCCAAGTTCACACTCATCTTCGTCGAATACATAAAAGGCGACGGTGGTGGTTTCGAGGACATCCGACAGCGCTTCGACTGCTGTTCGAGTGACCTCGTGTTCAATCTCGGCATCGAACAGCTCGTGTGTTACCTCGTTGAGCGCGTCCAGCCGGTGTTGGTATTCGAGTTGGTCGCTGATATCCTGGAGAACTCCATAGACAACCTCATGTCCTTCCACCTCAACCCTTTTTGCAGTGATTTCGACTGTGATTTTCTCCCCGTGGTCGGTGACGATATAGGTCGGAGAGCCATCAGGGAGGTGTCGCCACGTTCCCCCTCGTTCTGTTGCGTTCCTGAATATCGTATCATAACCGTCGCTTTTTTCAGTGGGATGGACAGATTCCCGTGTTCGCCCGATGAGGTCATCTACCGAGCAGCCGATAAGGTCTCCCACAGCCTCATTCGCTTCCAGTATTTTTTCCGTCACAGGATCGACGGCGAATATCGGGACTGGAGCCAGTTCCAGCAGCTTCTGGTAACGTTTTTCTGCTCGCTGTCGGGCCTGTTCCCGCTCCTTCCGTTCGGTGACATCGCGGAAGTAGACGGCAACTCCACCGTCATCGTTGGGATACGCCTGCACGTCGAACCAGCTGTCGAGCCCCGAGTAATACTCCACAAACGACGTTGGTTCTCGTGTCTCCATCACCTCGCAGTATCGGTTTTCGAAGGCCGTTTCACGTGCGTCCTCGAACATGTTCCAGATGTAGCGTCCAACGAGTTCCGCTTCGGACGTGTCCAGTAATGCTTCGGCCTGCTCGCTGACGAATGTAAACCGCGAGTCGGCGTCCGTCTCAAAGATCCCGTCGGTCACCCGATCGATCACCCGTTTCCGTTTTCGTTCCTGCTCTTTGCGCTCGGTGACGTCCTCTTGTGTCCCCACAAACCGAACGAGTTCTCCATCGGTGCCGTACACCGGAGCGATTGTCACTCTGTTCCAGAACTCGGTTCCATCCTTCCGATAGTTCCGGAGTTCGACGGTTACCTGCTCCTCGTTGTCGATTGTCTCACGAAGCTCTCTGACAGGCTCCTCTCGGGTGTTTTCTCCTTGAAGAAGCCGACAGTCTTGGCCGAGCGGTTCCGATTCTGTATACCCACTCAACTGTTCGAATGCCTGGTTCGCATACACGATTGGATTATCGTCTTCTCCAGGTTCCGCCATGATGAGCGGTGAATTTGCCTTCTCGATCGCTTGCCAGAGGAGGTCTTTCTCCCGTTGCTGTTCTTTGCGTTCGGTGATATCCGTCGCTGTGCCGACCCACTCGACGATCTCGCCGTCCTCTACTATCGGTACTGCCCTCGAACCGACCCACCCGATGGTTCCATCGGCGCGGGTAATGCGGTGTTCTAATTCGAACGGGCTCTGTGTCTCGATCGCTTCCTCGATTGCCTTCCCGACACGCTCTCGGTCATCTTCCGGGATATACTCTTGCCACGTGTTGGGGGAGTCGTCAGCGATGAAATTTTCTCCCGCGAGTTGGTATATTTCCGACCAATCTGGGCTTATTCGATAGACTCCCTCTGTGGTGGCTTCCAGCAACGCTTCAAGCCGTTTTTCACCCTCATCTACCGCGTTCTCGGCATGTTTATTTTCGGTGATATCATCAAAGAGGACGGCAACGGTGTGCTCTGTCGGGTCACCAATCCGGAATGCATTGATTTCGTACCACTGCTCACCGAGATGCTCTGTATATTCTGTGAACTGAATGGGGTCACCCGTCTGTGCGACAGCACCGTATTTTTCGATCCAGTAGTCATTGTGGTCTACGTCCAACTCGCGTATCCGTTTGCCCGCTGCATCTCGTAAGCCTGTGAGTTCATCGAACGCGGGATTTGTTTCG
Organism: Haloplanus litoreus; assembly: GCF_045690335.1. Taxonomy (GTDB): domain Archaea; phylum Halobacteriota; class Halobacteria; order Halobacteriales; family Haloferacaceae; genus Haloplanus; species Haloplanus litoreus. The sequence continues at coordinate 107,250 of NZ_CP147876.1, forward strand.
AGGAATCTATAGTCGACTGGCTGCTCGTCAGCGTCGAACAACACTTCGATAATACAGAGTCCTTCGTTGGTCGACTCGAACAGTTTCTGGTACGTTTCCTCGGTATTCCGTTCGTTCTCGCCGTCTCCCTCCACTGGTCGCCACCAGATACGACCGCGGGCACCGACTTTCTTTGTCTCCAGTACACCATCTTCGACCAGCGTCTCAAGTCTGTTGTAGATTGTTCGGTCGGTACACTCGAACCTTGTGGCGACCTCAGTCGTCGTAAACGGCGTTCCAGGTGGCCCAAGCGCCTCGAACACTTCCTGAACCTCTGTGAGAGATGGAGCTGAACTCATACATTGTGCTGTTCGTGAAGACACATAGTATTTCTCTTAACAGAAAAGAAATTACATGTCGCAGTATGTGTCTCCCGACTGGCCACGTAGATACGCTCTTGAGCATTATGGTATCAGTGTGTTGTAGTGCCGCGGACTCTTGACTCTCATCAGACTGTTTTTCGACGGCTCGCACAACGAAAATACGCTCAGTGGCCGGCGTATGAGTCGACACCGCTGTACGACCGAACGTCGCTTGCTGGACTGGAATCCGATATCCGGACAGTGTCGGAGATGTGGTTCGACCACGAGAGCCACGACTCGGTCGAGGAGTTCGTCTGTGTACTCCCGCTAGCCTACTTCCGATTCAGCGCCCACGACCGGTATGAGGGGTCGACACGGTATCAGATGGACACGCTCTTTCGGGTGTTCGTGCTGAAAGAACTCCACAGCTGGGAGCACGAAACAGCACTCGTCGGCTACCTAAAGAACCGTCCTGAACTCCGCGAGCAACTGGGTTTCGAAGCGATCCCGGACCAGTCGACACTGTGGCGAAGCTGGCACGAGCGGTTCACCCCTGACCTCCGAGAGACAGTGGAGACAGCCGCTCGAACGATCCTCATCAAAGCCCAGAATGCAGGTGTCGGGGTTCCGCGTGAACCGACACGAAGGCTCCGATACCACGGGAACGAGTCTGGTGAGTCAGACCCGGACGATCAAACTACGTTGGAGCAGGCAGAGAAGGTCACCGACCACGTCAGCCGCGTCGTCTTCCCGGCATTTTCGCTGGATCGTGGAGACGGCTGCGAGATCCACGAGAACGCGTACTGGGACTTACAGACGTATCTGGGGCTTCGCGAGCGGCTGGCTGCTAACGAGGGCGCTCGTAGCTTCACCTACAGTCGACTCGAGAGCGGACACCACTCGGGCACGCTCATCGTGACCACATTCACAACCTCTCGATACCGGAGGTTCGAGAGATGTACCGACAGTCAATTCGGCAACTCATCGACGAGGTCGCAGAAACGGAGGAGTTCTTCCGCGCAGGGATCGTCGCCATCGACATTACCGAAGCCGACCCCTTTACAGGCGACCGCACGGGCCACGAGGACGAGATAATCGGAACGAAGGAAAAGAACGACGAATACGCCTACCAGTGGGCGACCGTCCAGTTAGTCGGGAATGCCGTTCCGATCGTTCTAGATGCGCGGCCAGTTCGGAAGGGTGAGTCCCGCTTAGAAATCGTCAAGGATCTCTTGAATTCAGCCGAGGAGCTGGTACACGTCGATAACGTGCTGATGGACCGGGAGTTCGACAGCCAGCACGTCCTGGAGATGCTCAGCCAGCGCGGGCTCTCCTACGTAGTACCGAAACGGATGCAGACTAGCGAGAAAGCCCAGGCCAAGCGATTGCTCCAGCGCGACCAGGACCGATACGAGACCGACCGGAAGCTCCACCTCGGCAAGAATGAGTGGCACGAGACGACGCTAATCTACCGTCGAAAAGAGGACTCCGAGCACGACGACCACCGGCAATACTCGGTGTTCATGACGAATTGCGGGAGTGGTCACCTCACTGAGTACGGCTACAGGTGGGAGATCGAGAGCGGCTACAGATCGATCAAGCGGTTCATGGCGGCGACGACGTCGAAGGATTTCGGGCTCAGGTTCTTCTACTTCGCGTTCGCCTGTCTGTTGTACTCGATCTGGCGGGCAGTCGATCTGCTCGTCCAGGTTGAATTGACCGGGGAGTACGAGCACTCGCCGATCGTGACAGCCGACAATACGCTGACGCTGCTGAAGAAGGAGACTGGAATCGGGTAGAAAGCTCTCAGTCTGGGTTAGCACGACGTCTGAGTGGCTACACTATCCGAGGTCTCGGAAATGCTCCGAATTAGTTTCCAGTTCAACAAGAATACCCGGTTGGAGAGGGATCTGAAGCAGGTTCCGCTCATCGATTCGGCTGAAACCACGCATCACAGCCCCGCTAAGCCCACTGTAGTCTCAACTTCCCAGGCCCGAGATTTTGTATAGCGATATGCGATATACACTTTCCTGTAGTACGGAATACCGACGTTAAGAGGCTCCAGAACCCCGAATTCTTCCGATGGATCGAATACACCAAGTGGTCCTGATTATGCTCGTAATCACGACCACTTTGAAGTACCCCGCCGCCGTCGGTGAAGCACGAATGCTGCAACCGCATCACGACGGCGCTTCCCCCGGGGTAGACGCACCGAGACCGGGCCCGCAGGACGGTGGAGGGCCGGTGGATGCCTGACCGAGCGCTTTCGACGCCGCTCGACGACAGCTTCGAGCGCTACCTCCAGGACAAGGGGAAAGGTCGCGGAGGCGACGGTGGGAACTATCGACGTAACGCTGCACGCGAGCTCGAACAGTTCGCCGAGTGGGCCGCCGGCGACCACGGCGCCGACGACTGGACCGGGATCGTCCCCGAAGACGTCGACCGCGAGCCGACCTTCGACGATCTCGACGAACGCGTGTTCCGGGAGTACGCCCGACATCTCGGTGGAGATCGGGGACTCAAGCAGAACACGGTACAAACCTATTACCGCTATATCTCTGCGTGGTGTGGCTGGTGCGTCAACGAGGGATATCTTGAGGCCCACTACGCGCAGCGGGCAAGTGCGATGGCGCCGTTACCGGAGGACGACGGCCGCAAGCCCGGCGACCAGCAGGCCTGGACGTCTGAACAGCGCCACGCTCTCACCCGCCACGTCGACGAACGGGCCCGCGACGCTGTCGAGGCGTACACGACACTCCCAGAGGATACTGACCCCCTCGACAAGCAGCGAGCACGCTACGCGGCGCTGAAGGCGACTCGTGACCGGGCTCTGGTGTTCGTCCTCGCGTACACCGCTGTCCGCGTTGGCGAACTCCTCCGAGATCCAAACGACCCGCGCCGGCGCGGCGTCCGCTGGGAGGATCTCTCCCTCGACGACGGGAGTATGGACGTCTACCGGAAGAAACAGCAATGGGATGCCGCGAGCCTCCCCGATCCGGTGATCTCGCCGTTGCAAAGCTATCGCCAGCTGATGGACCCACCAACGGAGCGCTGGCCGGTGTTTCCGACGTTCGACCAACGGACGCTCGCAGAGCTCGTCCGGGAAGAGCTAGCCGAACGAGGGGAACGCCCAGAAGCAATCGCTGAACGCCGTGCGGAGTACGCTCGCGACCTGCTGCTAGCGCTCGACGAGGACACTCGGCCGCCGTCGATCACGACGGACGGCGCACGGTCGATTCTCCAACGGCTCTCGGAGGCCGCAGGGTTCGACATCGACCATCCGAAACACGATTATCTTGCTCCGCACGGCGGTCGCCGAGGGATGGGAGAGGTGCTTGTCCGCGCGTTCGGATACACGGTGGCGGCCCGGTATCTCGATAACTCGGAGGAGATGGTTCGGGAACGATACTCGCACATCGAGGCCGGCGAACTTGGTGACGTGGCAACAGAAGCTCTAAACGAGATTGATTCAATTTCAGACCACCCCGAGGATCGGTAACGAAATCGCTGAATCAGAAGGGTATAGGCCTGTAGAAGCAAAGCCTCAGTATCTCTATCTCGTAGGTTGTAGTATGCCCTACTGCCCAAATTGCGGAAGCCGGGTCAAAGCGGTTCATCACTACTGCGGTTCCTGTGGACGGGCGTTATCCGACATTGCAGAGTCGGAAAACGATCCCCCGATGGCGATGGATAGAGAAGGATTTCTGTCGATGCGCTCGCTTTCCTACGTCAACGAACTGCTGGAGGGAGAGCGAGAATTCGATCATGACTCAGTCTCTTACACGCAGTTATCTCGGGATGTGAGCGCAGCATTTGCTGATTTTGCTCGATTAGCGATGGTGAAAGATCTCGATCTTCTTCATCTATGGGCTGCCGGTTCGAACACGAATGCACTGAGTATGTCCGTCGACGAGATGAACAGCAATCAGTTCCGAGACTGGCTTGCTGCTATTGGGCTGGGACGAACGCTTCGGATGTACGATGATGCGCTCCACACCGAATTCGAGGACCAGTTCAACGACAGATTACAGAAGCTGATAGAGTTTGCAAATGAGGAGCTTGACGACGAAGAATTCTCTGAGTAGGTGCGAGAGGGAATGCTGTCTCGATTCTGTTGACAAAGTTCCCTATTGCGGTTTACTCTCCAAAATCGGATTCATCCCTGGAACGTAGCTTTTTGAGGTTCCTGTTCAGAAATTAGGAAACGAAGATGGCGGACGCACCGGATACAGAACGGCAGGCGATCGAACCCGATCCGAGAGAGGTCCTTAGCGTGTCCCAGCTAAACGACCGGATCGCGTCGGTCGTTCAGGACACGCCTGCCCTCAACGGCGTCCGCTGTATTGGCGAAGTCACTGACCTCCACCAGAACAGTACGGCGCTTTACTTCACGCTCACCGACGGCGATGCCGAGCTCCCCTGTATGATCTGGGCGAACCGTTACCGGGAGATGGACGCCGACCTCGAGGACGGGACCGAAGTCATCCTCGAGGGCGATATCGACTACTGGGTCGAAGGTGGGAAAATCGACCTCAAACCGTGGGAGGTGATCGTCGTCGGCGGCGGCGACCAGGCGGCTGCCGTCGAGCGACTGCGAAGCGAACTCGAAGAGCGTGGCTGGTTCGACGACGAACAGAAACAGCAACCGCCGGCGTTCCCGGAGCGGGTCGGCGTCGTCACGTCCCTCCGAGGGGACGCCCGGTACGACATCCAGAACGCGATTCACGAGCAGGACCCCACCGTCGACATCCTGGTGAAGGACGCAACCGTCCAAGGGTCGAACGCGCCGACGTCCATCGCGAACGGCATCCATCATCTCGACCGTTCGGAGGACGTCGACGCGATCATCGTCGGCCGTGGCGGTGGGAGCGATTCGAACCTCCAAGCCTTCAACACCGAGCGGGTCGCGGAGGCGATCTTCACCGCCAATACCCCTGTGGTCACCGCTATCGGACACACCGATGACCGACTCATCGCGGATCAGGTGGCGGACGTTGCGACGATCACGCCGACCGCCGCCGGCGAGTATATCGTGAACTCCCGCCAAGAGTTCCTTGCGAGTGAGATCGAGCCGCTGGAGCAACAGCTCGACGGCGCGTACGAGACCTTCCAGCAGGAGCACGAACACGAACAGGAGCTCGCCGAAGCAGTCGATGAAGCGACTGCACCCGAGGGGCTCTCACCGATTTACTACAAAGTCTCGATCGCTGTGTTGCTGTTGCTGTTGCTGGTCATCACCGGACTTTGGCTGGGGGTGATCTAACCGTGGCAAAAGACTCCGAAATCCACGATCGGCTAAGTCGCGTCGAGGAGATCATTGAGCAGCTCGACGCAGATGAGTGCGACCTCGACGAAGGTACAGCACTTCACGAGGAGGGTCAGGAACTCCTGATCGAGGTTCGAGAGGTCCTCGACGGGGGAAACGGCGAAGTTGTGGAGCTCGAGTAAGTGAGCTGATTCTCACTCTTAACCAACAGACTTCTTCCTCCTGCGCCTTCGTTGGTTAAGTCCTTTCCTACGAGGTAAACAAGTGATTTGGTTATAATTTATCCGATAAACTTGCACCACTTGGTAGCCAGAAAGCATTTAGGTATCATCCAACTACCGCGCCAATATGTACCGTGACTCAACCGGTGCATACCCATACCCGCATGTATGATTACGAGGTCAGTCACCATCGAAGACATCGATGACCTGTACCTGATGTGGAACGACCACATCAACGCCTCCGCCCTCTATCGCCGCGCCCTCCGCGAGGAAATGGAAGTCCGCGGTGTTGACCCCGATGAACTCCGCGACCTCCTCGAACGGGCCCGCGAGCAGGGCTACACGCTCGACGAGATCGCAGAAGACACCAACCGATTCGACGACCTACAGTCGCTCGTCGAAGAGCAACAGAACCAGCCACCAGCTGGAGACGCCACAGATGATTGACTCGCTATGTCACAGGACCAGACTCCCTCCGACCCTGAGCCTAGCGTCGAAAACCAGTCACCGCTGACCGGGAAGATCCCTCGGCAGGCAGCGCTCACCGTCGTCCTCCTGAGCCTGTTCGCTGTCCAGCCGGTCGCCGCCCAGAGTAACGCGGTCTGTAGCGCAGACAACCTCCCGAGCATGATTGAGGGGTTCTTCCAGCTGACCACCGCGCTGGGGATCGTCGGCCTCGCCATCGTCTGGCAGGCTGACTCCCTCATCGAGATGTTCACCCTCAATCCCGAGCAGAAGAAGGGCCTCAAGCGCCACAAGCGGTCGGCGATGAAGTCCGCGGTCGTCCTCGTCGTGCTCGGCCCGCTGTACACCGTCGCCGGGTCGATGATGGGCCTCCCGCTGGCGCAGTGCGTCGACCTCGTCCCCTGGTAACTACCCCGCAGTCCCCGTTGCGAGCCCTATGAACCATCGAGAGCTCTCCGTGCTCATGGCCGGCTTGCTCGCGACGAGCCTAGTCACGGGTATCGTCGCCGCTGACCCGCCGCGACCGGGTACGGAGGGGAACGGGCTCACGGAAAACGAGTCGGCAACGCTGTGGTCTCGGGATGCGGACAACTACATCAGCCAAGAGGAGTACCGCCAGCGCTACGGCGAGAACCGCTCCGCTGTCCATCAAGTCGCGAACGGGACAGACATTACGTTCAAACGGCCGCCCGCGACAGCGGCGACGTGGACGCGGAACGACTTTGAGGACCTCGACGCCGGTGGCCCAGATACGTCCGTACATCCACCGCACGCAGACCTCGAGGACGGCGTCTTCATCGAAGATGCTCACGCGACGATCTTCGCGGCCCAGCCCTCTACTCGTGGACACCTCGAGTCCGGTGAAACCCCACTGTACATCGCACCGAATGGGACGATGCGCGGGTTCGTTGATTACCGCGTTCGCGTCCCCAACGGGAGTTCCTCCGGCAACACGACTATCTCGTGGTCGCTCACGGAGCACGAGATCGAAGAAGTCCGGTTGAAGAAGGACGGCGAGACCATCGCCGAGCGTGACGGAGCCCATACGCCTGCCCTCGACTACCAGATCGAGGACGACTGGAGTGCGAATCTCACGCTGGAAGCGGAGATTAGCGTCCGGCTGAAGAAAACCGTCAGGACCGACCTGGGTGACCGGACGGACGTCGACGTTACCTATCGGACGGAATCACGCAACGTCTCCGATTCGATCGCCGTCGAGATCTACGACCTCTCGGCGTACCCCTATTACGCCGAGTATCCGAACGGCGATGCCGGCGTGGCCATCTTCCAGTCGCGGCCGTGGCAGGGGTACACGCTCACGGAGGACGGTGAGGCACGGGTCCGTGGCATCTGGCGGTTCTACACCGCTCGGAACACCAACTGGGACACGCTCGTCCGGTCAAATCGCACGGATAGCGCCACCATCGAGTCAGACGCAATTCCGGTGTACGTCCACGCCTATCCCTCGCGGATCGGGCCGCGTGCCGAGCCGGTCCGAAACGGACCGGAACTCATCGAGACCTGGGGGACTGACCGCCCGTCACCAGTCGGCACCATCGGTGAGAACATCAATATCGACATCGTCAACCAGTCGTACACGACGACGTACGGCGTCGCCGTTCGAGCCGAGAACGTCGATCGAGAGGCGCTGCACGTTGCGGGCATCGTCCGGGGCGTGAATGCGTCAATCGTCGAGCCGGATGCCGGGTCCGAGCGACAGCTCCGCCGCAGTAATCTCACTGTCGAGGTCATCCAACAGAATCAGTCGCAAGCCACGCTCAGGGTCGAACTGCGGGACAATCAAACTGGTGCGCCGATTGCGCTCGACGATAGCCGTCAGTATCCAATCGGCGGCACCACCCGGAACGGGTACATCACGGTCGCGGATCAGCGCGTCGAGACCAACGCCTCGGGAGTGGCGATCGTGACCATCGACGAACCGGGCATCTACACGGCTCGGTACCATCCGGGCTCGTGGCTCGGTCACGACCCGGCGTACGTGAGTGATACCGCGACGGCCCGGTGGCACCCACTCGGGACGATCGACGGCTGGTTTGCACTGGTGTTCGAGGTCGGCTGGCAGCTCCTGCCCTTCTTCGTGATGTTCTACGCTGGCAAGCGCCTCCTGCGGATGCTCGGCCCAGAAGACATCTTCGGACAAAACCCATGACTCAGGACAATCCCCACCTCAGTAGACGGACCGCCCTCCGAACAGTCGCCGGCGCCGCTCTCGCGAGCGTGGCCGGATGCCTCAACAACGGCGATTCCCCGGGTGGCGGGAACTCAACACCGTCTGATGAAGGAGGAGTCATCCAGGAAATCACTGTAGAGGGGACAGAACTCGTCGTTGAATACTCCTCAGAGGAGGAAGTCGACCAGATCAATCTCGTCCAGCCGAATGGGGAACTGTTCGGTCAGCGAGAAACCGCTGCTGGGTCACAGCAGGTCTCTTTCGAGATCGGGACTTCCTACGAGCCTGGAGAGTATACTGTCGTGGCCCTCAGCGGTGAAGAAACGCTAGCTGAGAGTTCCTCAGTGATTCAGCCGGAAATTGGAATTCAAGAGGTCGGTCTTTACCGGAATAACCCTGAGAAGCCGTGGGACGAAGTCTATGGAGACACCGAGACGGATCGGCTAAAGAACGGGGAAGCGTACGTCACCGTCGAAAACACCGGAAGCGGACCAGAAGCGATTGTTGAGTTAATTTTCTCCGGCGATGTTCCAAACCCTGTCGAAGATCCCCGAGGTAGCGGGATGTATGAAACCGAGCAGGTGGTGATCTCGCCGGGAGAAACTACCGACCTGTTCAGTAGTTCGTTCCCGTTTGGTTCTGAATCTGAGGAGGGAATGGGATGCTCCCCGGACGGTAACAGCGGCCAGTTCACCGTCACAGTCCGAACCCAGGTTGGCGGCGACCAGGTATCGAAATCCTTCGATGTACAGTACTCCGGATCCACGGAGATGAGTGACTGCGAGGTTTCAATCACGGAGGCCTAACGATGGTGGACCTGATAGACGTCGTTCTCGAGGGTTTCAAAGACGTCGTCGATTGGTTCATCGGTCTGTTCATGGACGGGCTTCGGTCGGGGTATCAGACGCTGACCGAAGAGATGTTTGGCACTCCGACTCCCCAGACTGACGGGACGTTCATTTTCGGAGAACCAAGTAACGCCCCTTGGCCAGCAATCCAAGAAGGGCTCATCGGCGGCGAGATCATGTTGATTTCTCTGCTGCTACTTGTGATGAGCGTTCAGGGACGACACACCATCCGCATCTTCAATATCGGGAGTGCGTACGAGGCTCGGAAGACCAAGAAGACTGCCTGGGTCGGAGCCTTTCTGATTATTACCTGGTACTGGATTGGAGCGCTCGCGCTCTACCTTGTTGATGGGTTCACGATTGCCCTGATGCCGGAGCTGTCCTCGCTGGGCTCTGCTATGTTGCAGTTCATAACGGGGTCGATTACCAACCCCGGTCTTGGTCTCCTCTTTGCTCTTATCGGAGGAATTTCGATGTGGGCACTGGAGGCGCTGTTCTACATACGGCAGATTCTCCTCTACGTCTACCTGTACGGGATGCCCATAGCGTTCGCCGTTGCGCACGGCAATATCCCTGTCCTCTCTGATGTCGCGATGGGGTTCAGCAAACGGTTCGTCCCATTGGCCATCCTACCCCTGCCTGCGGCGATAGTCCTCAAAGGATACGACCTACTCTACTCTGGAGGGACGTTGACGCCGGGAACAGCGTTCCTCAAGTACCTCGTCGCGTCTTCACTTCCTCTCGTCGCGCTCTATGTCACGTGGAAGACGTTCAAATACGCGACCCCACTCACGGCGAAGGTTCTCGGTGGTGCGACGAAAGGAGCGGCCCTCATCGGCGGTGTCGCCGCTGGAGCCTACATCGGCGGCGCCGGCGTCGCGACGACCGCGGCCCGATGGGGACCGAAGGCCGCAGCGGGACACGCTGTGGCGCAGAAAGCTGCAGCCCGTGGCGCGAACAGCGACGAAGACGGCGGGACGCCGTCCTACCGGCGGACCGAGAACGACCCTGGAGGTTACTAACAATCCATGTCCATCGACGAAGACGCAGCCGCACGGCGCATCATGGACCAGTTCGGTGAGGAGAGTCGCATCCCCTACCTCAACATCGAGGAAGGCGACGTCGGCGTCCTGATCGCCTTCCCGATCGTCGGCCTGTTCATCGCCGGCCTCACCGGCATCGAATCACTCGCCCTGCCGTTCGTCGCAGGTGGCTTCGGGTTCGGCGTCGCGATCGTCTACGTCTCGCCCGACCACCTCAACGCGTGGACGTGGACGAAAGACGTCTATCGCTACGTCAAGCGCCCCCAGATCACGTTCAGCGCCCCGGAGGAGGCCGACAGTAGTACCAACGAGACAGAGCGCAACGAGGGCGGGCTCGCGAACTACACGCCGTTCAAGCCCGACGAGCGGACGCAGGACCTCACGAACATCGAACGGGCGTGGCCGGGCGCTGGCGCGATCCAGCGCGCGGACGGCACGATGGAGGCGTTCATCGAGATCGACCCCGGCAACATGGACTTCGCGATGTCCGACGACTGGGCACAGCTCCAGGACGCCGGCGAGGAGTTCGCCAACAAGGAACTGGACTCGAAGCTCAAACTCCACGCCACGACCCGCTCGTTCCCAGTCGAACAGATCACGGAGAACATCGAAGACCGCCTGAACGACGAGGACGTCAAAGAGAACCCCATCTTCCGGGAACTCCTCGAGGAGTATCGGGAGACGCGGCCGAAAGAGATGCGCGAACGGGGCATCCAGCAGATGCGGTACTACATCGGCGTCCAAGTCACCCCGCTGGAGGTCTATGACCGCTTCCGTGACGAGGGGACGCCGGCCGAGAAGCTGACGCAGTTCCCCGTCATCGGGTTCCTGTTCAACCCGTTCGTGACCCGCCGCGAGGACCTCACCGACGTCGAGCGCCGCGCACAGATGTTCGAGAAGCTGGACAGCCGAGTCAACGACGTGCGGTCGGAGTTCATCCAGCAGGCCTCAGGGTGGTCTGCTCGGCGGCTCAGCACGGTCGAACTCTTCGTGTTGAATATGGACTTCTGGAACGGCCGCGAACACGACTACGACGACGCGGAGCGCGTCGTTCGCGAACAACCCATCATCGGCCACTCGCGCCGGGAGGATGCCCACGATGCGTAACCTCGTCCTCCAGACGGGCAGCGGAGCCGTCAGCCAGCTCACAGAGTGGCTCACGAATCCGACCTCAGCTGAAGGGGCGGCCCTCTACATCCTGCTCGCGGTACTGGTCGGTATCGGCGGGAAACTCCTCTGGGACTGGTACACCGAAGACGACGAGGAAGAGGTCGAGTTCTCGGATCTGCTCGACGAGGAGACCATCGAACAGGGCGCGGCCGAACGCCAACTCCTCGACGACATCGCTGAGTCACACAAGACGGTGACGGCGCCGGCGGCGATCGAGTGGGAGACGCGCGCGGCACGGGTCGGCGAGCAGTGGACGACGACGCTATACATCGCTGACTATCCGGACTACCCCAACGACGGCTACCTCTCCGAGCTCTTCGAGATGACGGACGTGCAGTTCGACCTGACGGCCCACATCACGCCGAAGAACCAGGAGCGGGCGCGGAACGAACTGCAGGATATCGCTGACGACCTTCAGGTGGACGCTGACCTCGAACAGAGCGTGCGGAGTGCCTACCTTCAGGAACGCGCCAACGAGGCCGCAGCGACGTACAAGGCCGTCGAGAACGGCGCGAACGTCTTCGACCAGGGGATGTTCATCACGGTCAGGGCCGACGAGAAGGAGGACCTCCGCGACGCCGTCCAGAAGGTCAAAAGCGCACTCCGCGACGATCCGGCGAACCTCACGCCGAAGACGGCGATCTGTCGCCAGGATCTCGCCCTTCAGTCCGCCGCACCCATCGGCGACAACGAGTTCGGGCGGACGTCGATTGCGCTCGGCGGCGCCATCGGCGCGTTACTGTCTTCGCCGCACAACGCGACGATCCTCGAGGAAGGCGGCGTCGAGTTCGGGATTCACAAGGACAACCAGAGTCCGGTGGTCATCGACCCGTTCGCCCGGGACAACGGCTACGCGATGTTCACCGTCGGCGACACCGGCTCGGGGAAGTCGTTCAGTTCGAAGCAGAACTTTATCCGCTCCATCGAGCAGAGCAAGGACCGAATCGGCATCATCCTCGAGCCGTTGAACAACTGGGCGGGGGTCGCCGAAGCGCTTGACGCCAAACGCATCACGGTCGGCGGGACGCTCGGCTTGAACCCCTTGGAGATTCGGGAGACACCCGAGCACGTCCAGCGAGCGATGGGCGAGGACGCCAGCCCGTTCAACGAGAAGCTCGACGACGCGATGAGCTTCCTGACGAACTTCTTCGCGCTTCGGGGCATCTCGCTGGGCGACCGCCGGACCACGCTCGAACTCGGGCTCAAGCGGGCGTACAAACGCAACGGGATCACCGACGACATCTCGACGCACGACAATCCGAGCCCGACGATTCAGGATATGATGGACGTCTTCGAGGACATGGTTGACGACCCCGAGGAATTCGTCGTCCGGTCCGACGAGGAGGCGGGGAAGATCAAGGAGGACGCGACGTGGCTCCTCGACCAGCTCCGCCCCTTCGAGGACGACGGTCGGCACGCCAATCTCGGCCAAGAGTCCGACTTCGACATTCGCGACGAGAAAGTCATCTACCTCGACCTCGCCCAGCAGGAGGGCAGCGTCGATAGCAGCACGGCGCTGACGATGCAGCTACTCATCTCGCTGGTGTACGAGCGGGCGAAAGTCTCGGAGAAGGAGGTCGTGTTCTACATCGACGAGGCGCGGTACATCATGCAGGACGCCGCGAGCCTGGCGTTTCTTGAAACGGTGTTCCGTCACCACCGCCACCACGACCTCTCGATCCGGCTGGTCACGCAGACGGTCGACGAGTTCTTCGAGCACGCCGAGAGCGAGGCCATTCTGGACCAGTGTGCGGTCAAGCAGTTCCACCGCCTCGACGGGATGGACGAGGAGTGGGCCGACGAGTTCGGCCTGAACTACGCACAGATGCGGTTCGTCCAAGATGCCGTGCCGGGCAACGAGGACGCCGGCTTCTCCGAGGCACTCGTGGGCGTCGACGGCGAGTGGCGCGGCATCCAAGTCAAAGCGATGCCCAAGGAGAAGCAGGTCATCGACTTCGACCCGACCTCACAGGTCCGATCCTCACTGCCCGGCGCCGGCGACGAAGCCGTCGATACCGAGATGGAGGAGTTCCAGGAAGAGCTCGAGCATCGAGCAACGAACGGAACGAACGAAACGAGCGAACTGAACGAGGAATCAGACGCCGTCGAAGCTGAGCCAGACGGCGGGTCAACGGAGGAGACCAACGATGGCTGAGTACTTGCGCGTCACGCCGACATCCGAGCGACTTGACCCGGAGAGCATCTCCCGCGTCCTCGACAGTCTCCACAAGCTGACCACGCCCGGCTCGTCGGGCCTCGGGGCGAAGCTGAACCCGCTCCACAGTGAGACACCACCCCGATTCGAGTTCCTCGCGATCAGTGATGGCCCGGACGACCCGGTAGAGTTCTTCTACGGGGCCGATGCGCACCTCGATACGCTCGAGAAGCGCCTCCGTTCCATCTATCCAGCCACGTTCGACATCGAGCGCGTCGACGTCGACGTCTCCGCCCGGCTCATACAGCCGGTCGAGTTTACACCACAGGAATTCGCCGAACACTACGAGGCCGGGCGGCTGCAGTACGAGTTTGGCCCGGCAGAACAGTACGACATCGTCGACGAGGAATCAAGGGACTCCGAGTCAGCCGAAGCAGACCCCGTTGTCGACGGCGGTACGGCAGCCACGAGAGTCCCCGATCATCACGTGACTGTCGGGGACTCAGCCCTTGAACTAGCACCGCCCGATGCACTTCCAGACGACGAGGAAGAGCAACGGGCCATCGAGAAGCCGACGATGACACCAGCGGGAACGATTCTAGCTCGCCCGGCACAAAACGCTGTCTCGCCGCTCGGTGTCCGGTGGTGTGGCGCCGCGTCGCGGAAGCAGGACTGGATGACCTCGCTGACGCCGTTCACGACAGAGGAAACGAGCGGCGATCTCTCGTCCGTCGACGAGCCCGGCGCGGCGCTGGCGTCGCTGATCGACCATCTGATGGAGGCGAGGGCGCCGACCGCCTTCCAGGTGGTTTTCCAACGGCGTGCCAGCTGGCAGTCCGATGCGGAGGTGCGGAAAGAGGACCTCGTCGACGGCCGGGATACGTTCTTCCAGGAAGTCGTCGGTTCGTTGCTCGAGGTCGAGGAGCAGCGGAGCGACCAGGACGACCGGCAGCTCAGCGAGGCCGTCGAGAAGCGGATCGAGTACATCGACGCGAAGAACGCCAAACGGTCGTTCACGGTCAACACCCGGGCCGTCGGCGTCCCCACCGACGACACCCGCGACGACCTCGATGGCCGAATGGACTCGCTCCTCCCCGTGTTCGACCCGCTTGATGGGCCGTTCTACGAGGTCGAAGGGCAACGCCTCCGGGACAGCGGCTTCCGTGAGAAAACGAAGGAGAAGAAGGCACGGGCCGCTCTCCAGCGCCTCCTCAATCGCGAGTTGACGACGGGACGAGGGAAGACCCGCCCCGAGCTGGTCCTCAGCGGGACGGAGCTCGCGAACTTCGTCCTCGTCCCCTCCTCCGAACAGTTGACCGTCGAAGGGACGCGGGGAACGAGGGCCGAACAGCAGAGTCGGAATCCGCTCCCGTGGCCGAATCCGGATCTGATCCAGCAGTTCCAAGACGGGATGGCCATCGGCTACGCGCTCGACGAGAACGGTGAGCCACGGCCGGACCCCATTCGGATCCCGCCGGACCTGTTGCCGACGCATTACGGGCGGTTCGCGTCGACTGGTGGCGGGAAGTCGAAGGCCATCATCAACGACGCGCTCTCGCTCCGCGAGACGACGGGTGGCCCCGTCGTCCTCGTCGACCCGAAGGGCGACGGGATGTGTGAGAACTACCTGCGCTGCCACTACGAACGATTCGGTGGTTTGGACGACGTCTACCACTTCCGCGTCCCGGGGACGATTCCCGCGTTCTCGTTCTTCGACATCCGGCCCGCGCTCGAGGCTGGTCGTAACCGTGAGGACGCGATTCAGGACAAGGTCGACCATTTCCACGACATCCTCCGGATGATTATGGGCCGCGAGCAGTACGGGCAGGCGTTCGTCGCGAACGAGATCCTCAGCTACCTGATCAAGGCGCTGTTCGACGAGGAGTATGGGAGTGACGTGTTCGGGCTGGACGACCTCTTCGCCGCCGCGCTCCGGATGCAGCGCGACCAGACGATTCCCCCGGTCTCGGCGGACAACCAGAACATCGAGGAATCGCTGACGCGCCACTTCGCGAAGGATAACCACCAGTTCCAGGTGTCGATGGACGCCGTCGGGAACCGCCTCGACAAGCTCAAAGAGGACGCGCATCTCCGGCGGATCTTCAGCCACGTCCCTGAGCAGAACGACGCCGGCGAGTACGTCGACAACCGCTTCGACTTCCGCGAGTTCCTCGACGAAGACGCGACCATCATCTTCGACCTCGGCGACCTCCGGCCGGAGGCACAGCGAGCGATCACACTCCTGCTGTTGAGCAACCTCTGGGACGCCGTGCAGGTTCGCCGTCGCGACGGTCAGACCGACTACGAGAAGCTCACGAACCTCATCATCGAGGAGGCGGCGCCGGTCGCGTCGACGAAGCTCGTCTCCGAGCAGCTACTGCCGCAGGGCCGGTCGTTCGGGCTGAGTATGGGACTCGTGATGCAGTTCCCCGAACAGGTGCGGAACCGGAACGAGCGGGCCTACGACGAGGTGCTGAACAACATCAAGACGAAGCTCATCGGCAACATCTCGATCGAGCGCGACCTCGCGGAGTCGCTTGCCCACGAGGACCTCTCTCCGACCGAACTCCGCAACCGAATCAACACGCTGCCGAGCGGCGAGTGGATTGCGCAGCTCCCGAGTCCGTCGTTCGGAGAGACTGGTCCGCCGCCGTTTTCGCTGAAGCCGCTTCCGATTGCAGCGGGGCATCCAGAAAGCGACCAGCCGCTCACAGAACCCCAGGAAGACCATTTCGAGTCCGTGTCCCGGCCACGGATGGTCAAGCGGACACAGGCCCAGTACGGGCTAACAGAACCGACTGAGTCGAGCACTGCTCCGGAAGAGACTGGCTGGGGAGTTCGGGGGCCGAGACGACGGGCTCGGCTACCGACGGCGACTCAGGAACGGACCCGACGCAATCCGCGTTCATCAGCAAATCGACGACCGAAGATGCGTCGACGTCGACCACGCCGACCGAGACGGACAGCGACCCAGATGCAGACGAGTCAGAGATGAGCTCCTGTTCGGGCAGGCCACCGAAACGGACGAGGACCCAGCTGGTGACCAAGCAGCGCAGCCGGAGAACGGGGCAACGCCCGTCCAGGAAAGCAGCGTACCCGTCCCCGATGACGAACTCCGACAACGCGGGCTCAGCCGTGACGACGTCCGGTTCCTGAATCGGGTCCTCGACGTGATGAACAGAGAGGACGACGAGTACACGCTACTGGACAGGATGAGCCAGCTTCGGGACGAATACGACGACCTCCATATAGAGCGGCTCACAGAGCAGGATCTCCTGGAAGCGGACTCCGCTGCCGGGCGCAAGTACTACACCGTCCTCCCCGACGGTCGAGACCTCCTGGGGAGAGAATTGAAGGCGGGACCAGGAGCGGGCGATCTCGGCGAGAAAACGCCACACAAGGTTGGCGTCCGACTCCTCGAACTGTGGGTCCACCAGCAGGACGACGTCGTTCGTGTGGAGCCGTACTACGAAAGCGACGACGGCACGGTACTGGACGTGGCCGGCTTCGACGGAGACGGCGATCTCGTCTGGGCCGGCGAAGCAGAGCTCGCGAGTAACAACCGGCACGCCCCGGTCGAGGATTACGACAAACTCAGCGCGGTGGACGCCGACGCAATCTGGGCCTTCAACAATCGCGAGACGGCGCTCGACGTCCTGGATAGCCTTGCCGACGCCGATCGGATCGGAGAGCGGGTCAGCGGGCGGGCGGCACGGTCGTTCGCGACCATCAGAGACGCCGTCGACGAGTTCGATGCTACGGGCCTGACCACCGTTCGGGGCTTCAAAAATCTCGACCAAGAACTCAACCAATGACCTGGCGACAGGCGACCCGCGAGGAGATTTACGCCTACTACGCCGAGGAGTTCCCCCGCTATCTGGACGACCTGCCGGAATTCATCACGGCGACCGGTCCGAAACAGTACGCCATCGCCTTCCGAGAGTCCCACCCGGTTCGCAAAGACGAGGTGCCGGCCAAGGACTTCATCCGGCGGGATACGTGGCAGACAGATACGTCGGGGGACCGAACGACGCCCGAGTTCGACGACTTCGAGGACGTCGTTGAGTTCATTCGGCATCCAGCTCGCAACGACCCGCTGGGGCGGAGCGAGTTCGCGCTTACAGATCCGGAGGTGCTGGAGCAACCGGACCCACGGCCCGACGCCGTCTACTACGCGCTGGATCACTGGGAACGACCCTGGGTCCTCCTGGTCGACATCGACGCGAAAGAGATCGCCCGAGACCGAGCGGACGAGATGGTGTCGGCGGACGTCGACAGTCGGGACGACGATGCGCTCCTCGACGCTGCGGGTATCCTCGACGCCGCTCCCGAGGGGTATCCGTACGCCTTCGAAGACGTCGACCGCGCCATCGAGTACGGGTTCGAGGTGCGCGACATCTTTGAGGACGATTTCGACGCCGAGGAGACGATGGTCGTCTACAGCGGGCAGGGGGTCCACGTCTACCTGCTGGATACCGACCTGGCGCACCGGTACGACGAGCAGAGTCGCGAGGTGTTGAACGACCTCCTCCTCGAGACGTACGACATCCCGATCGACCCCGTCGTGACGGCCGACCGCCGGCGTGTCGCTCGTCTGCCCTACTCGCTGCACGCCGACGTCTGTAGCATCGTCCAACCTATCGAGAGTCCGGCGTTCGACGTTCGGTCGGCGACACCGGAGGTGATCGACGAATGAGTCCGAGTACGCCCACCGACGACGAGGACATGGCGTATCGAGTTGCGGCACTCCCGCTGGAGTACGGTGAGACCCGCATCAACCAGCTGTTTACACGTGGCTACAACCGATACGTCGTCGACGGCGAGGACAAGCCGGAGGACCTCGTGAACGATGTCGAGCGGTTCGGGACGGCGGCGTTCAAAGAGCAGGTTCGTGCCGACGCCGCTGATGAGCCGTTCGTCGACGAGCCGGGGACGCTTGCCGTGCTCGCGACGTTGAGTGCGATCTGTGTGAAAGAGCACCCGAAGTTTGAGCACGCGTCGCCCCGGAACATCCAGGTGCTCTACGACATCCGAGAGCTGTACGTCAACAATCTCGCCTCCCTCATCCGCTCCCACGGAGATGGGTCGCTCCAGCAGGACATCGCCGACGTACTGTACAGCAAGGAGCCAGGTGAGGATGGCCCGCATCCGGGTCGGGTCTGTACAGGCATCACGGAGATGCCGGAGTTCGGGGAGGGCCTGTACCTCGAAATCCCGATGGCGGCGGCGTCACGCAACTGCCTTGTTCGGGAGGACGAAGCGGCGACGGGGAGTGACGACGATGGAGAGATACTGACACGAGTTAAGGACAACAACCTGTACGTCCCAGTAGGTGATTTCGACAGTAAGTACCGGGACTATGCTGAGCGGGCGTTCAAGAAGCTCCTGCGGGTGCAAGAAGACGGGCTCTCCGATGACCAGCTGACGTGGCTGACCACGAACGAGTCTGCGATTACGGAGCGGATCGATCGCTTCCTTGAGACCGGCCATCACGAGCGAATCTGGCGGAACTGGGACCGTGGGGAACGGACGATTCGCGTCCTCCGGCGGGCCCTGAGTGACGCGCCCGACGACGTGGCGCAAAAGGGTGAGTTCCACACGGCGAAAGAGCTCTATCGAGCTGTTACGGCGCACGATGCCGAGGACGACTGGGAATCCTCTGTAACGGACTGGATCTCGAGTCCGAGCAGTCTCGCGAAGACGCTGGCTGACCACGAGTCTCACTCGGCAGTCACGATCGACCGCGACGGACGCGTCAATACGTACCGAATCGGGCGAGCTGGAACCGGCGTCGAACAGATCGAGGTGCGAGAGATCGAAGACCTCTTCGAACTCCCCTGTATGGCGAATATGGAGGAACGGCTCCACGAGAAGAAGCCGGTGCGGAAGGACCTCTACAACTTCGCGCGGATGGTGATGTGGCTGCCGCAGTACCAAGACAGCAGCCTCGACGAAATCGTCACGGATCTCAAGGACGTCTTCTCTCGGTGGCCGTGGTACGACGAGCAGGAAACCGAGTACCAGGTCCGTTACGAGTTCTCGAACACGATCGACGGCGACACCCCGTTGCCGATGAACTGCGATAACGACGATCTACAGCGCTACTGTATCGGCCAAGACCAATGTCCCTACTCTATCTGGGGCAGCCTCCCGTTCCCGGATGAGATGTACGAGCAGGTCGAGGAGGAATCCGCCGGTCCTGCTGAGCAATTCTGAGTGACCGATTTTCCTCAGTTTTCGAGGAGAGTTGAAGAAGTTTCGTTGCCCTTCCACCATCTACAAAATTTCAATCACTGCAGCAGCGCTAACACCCACAGGTTCCGAGATCCGTAGTAATCCCGAGACACCGAGTACATCCTCGATGATTTCATACACGACTTCGATATGCTCTCTGTTGGTAAGGTGCGAATCCACAGCAACAAGTGTCGATACCGAATGCTGGCGAGAGATCTCGACTGCATCGACGAGAATCTCACAATCGTGGCCAATATCGAGATCACTTCTGAACCGGCGTAACAATTGATCGTTGCTCTGCTGCGGGAAACACCGGTCAATCAATTCATCCGGAAGCTGCACCTGATACAGTTCTATATCCTGAAGACAGCGACGTAGCGTCGACAGCTGCTCTCGCTTATCCATATCGTACCAGCTCATCTGGATATCGTCCCGAAAGTGACTCCGGTCGTTCGGACTGACGTGGATATCCCGAGCACGCGGCTCGTAGTCGAAAATCTCGTTGTCAGTATCGCGGAGGTAGGCAATTACGTCATCGTAGAGGTTGTACCGGCGTTCACAGAGCGCATCGAACTCGTCGTTGGCCTTTCCACCGATCACGATATAGAACGACTCACCATCAATGAGTCGCTGACAGCCGCGGTCCTCCTCGAGGTCGCCCGGAAGCTGTGAATAGACGTAATTCACCATCACCGATGTATCCAAGTTGAGTCGGGCGGCTTCGCTCATTCAGTACCCTCCAGAACCTCTCTTGCCATCTCGTGCAGATGCGCCATCTGTTCTTCGTCAACTCTCTGGGAGTGATGGCCAGCGCGCGGGTACAAATCCGCATCAGCACATCGCTCACTCAGCCGATTCCGTCGCGATAGAAGGTCTTCGTGGAAGCTCGTAAACCGGTCTGCGTGCTCCTCGATCAAGTGGTGTCGATTCGGACCCTCCGCAGTTTGCGTAGAAATGTACAATGCCGGGTACCGCCAGACATCATAGTAAAAGTACGGCGCGAGATCCTGTAACACAGTTTCTTGCTCGTTCGATATTGACTCGAGAGTCGTGAGTTGCGCAAACACCTGCTCAATAATATCTGTTCCACGAGTGACTAAGTCCACTATCTCGGACAGCTCGTCGATTTCCGCAAGCTCGAGATGGAGGTCAGAAATGAGCAATCGGAACTCTTCCTCGTCCGATTCAGACAGCAACCCCTCTTGTGAGCCTCCGCCGAAATCCGACAGCGAATGGTTCGTTGTTTCCTGTTCAATCGTCTCATCTAGGGTTTCGAGGTGCTCCCGAATATCCGTCGACGTGAGATACAGATCGGTGTACTCGTCGGGAGCGCATTCCTGGTAGAAGTCGCGGAGGAAGTCGAATTTCCCGGTATACCAAACTTTCCGCAGGTCATAATCGTCGAAGAAAACCTCGGACCCGAAGTAGTCCCGATACTGTTGCACTTCCTCAGTTTCACCGTGATCGCGTCGAATCCCACCCGTGTTGGTGGTCATCCGTCCCGGGGCATTGTCGGGCTCGCCGGCAACCTTCGTGTATGCACCGGCAAGGTACCAGCTATAGGTGACCGGGAGGTCGAACTCTTTAATTGCGAAGTAGCACAGCTTCTCTTGCTCCGTACGCGTGATGTTTCGACCAGGGTCGTCGAACACGTCCTCTACCGCAAGTTCAATACCGCGTAGAAGCGCGTCTGCATAGGGTTCCTCCTCACTATATGGGTCGTTTGAGCCCGGCGTGGGAGGAGTCATGATTAGAGTGTTCCCGCTATGGTGCGGATAGGTTTTGTGATACTACTTCGGAAGTTCGATACCTGCTGGTGAGAGCTGTTGTTAGTATACTATTCAACAGGGATAGTCAAAGATGGTGGCCTCGGACTGAAAGTGAAGTTCGACAAGCATCTTCAGTCTCTACAGATTTGAGCGGCCCCAATCATGATTTTCGTCGGGGACCGATTCTTCTCCCTATTCATCATGGCTGTTGGAACATATCAGATGAAGGAGGATTAAACAGAGCCAGATCTATCTGAATCCTCGTCGAACTATTTCAGAGGTTAATACGACCAAAATCGAGGGTATCGGGTTTCCAATGATTCGAAGTGACGAGATGGAGGAACTCGAGGGACGCAGAATAGGTGAATCAGCGACCCAAAGGAATCCAGATACGACCGAAATCACGTTCCTTGCCCCGCCGTCGAGCAATTTCTGAAATCACAGCATTATCTCGGGACTCGTCGAGGTACTTTCTACGCTCTCAAATCGGCCCGACGAGGTTCTACTGCAATTTAAGTCCGCTATTTCGGCTTGCATATCGCGGTTTTCGTCCAAAGAAAGAGGCGATATGCAATGTGCGAAGGCCGCCGGCTCTCTCAGGCCGAGGGGCCGTCACAGGGGTAGCGGAACTACGGAAGTATCAGAATTAACGCATAGGTTGACGGGGGGCGTTTCGGTGGTGTCTGTCGTCCCCGCGAGGGGTGGCGGGGCGCATCACGTGCCCCCGATAGACGATGGCTTCGGAACAACGCAGGAAGACACGAGCAGCGGATCACGCAGGAACTACCCCCGACGATGAGGCGCCGTGGGCGGACCTCGAGATGGCGGTTCCGACCGACCGGGATCACGCGTCGGTCGTCGCCCTTTTGGAGTGTGCCCTCGTCGAACTCACGCACGAGACCGTGGGCGCCGTCTTCATCTCCCGGCAGGTCGGGCGGTCGACGCGGACGCAGTACGTCGCCGCCGACGACGTCGGCGAGCAGTTCCAGAAACGGCACTTCGACGACCGGCTGGGCTGGCACGAGACCACCGTCCCTCGACGAACCGTTCGCGACGAGCTCATCACTCAGCTCACGCAGTCGTCCTCGACGTCGGCGGAGCGATTAGGTGAAGGAGCAACCAGCGAGCCAGACACCTTCGTCGTGAAGCCAGTTCGAGAGCTCCAGACACCGTAGCGGCTAGACTTAACCAACATTCCGAACCGATACCGACACAGTGTTGGTTAACTCTGGGGCTGGATCCACTCCCTCGCCCCCACCCACCGCCCTGTCCCTCGAGTGAGTGTATCCTGGCGGCCGGCCCGCACGAACGGCCGTCGCGACGGGTTTTATCGGCGCACTGTTCGTCGAGTGCGAGTATGGTCGTCGTCGAGGAGGTCACCAAACTGAGCGAGCGCCGCACCCAAACCTCGTCCGAGGCGTTTCCGGACGATGGGCTGGCGTCGATTCGGTCGGCCGTCGAGGCCGTCCCAGCAAGCGTCTTCGACGGGGCGACGAAACACACGGAGGTCGGCGGCTTCGATGCCGCGATCGCCGACAAGCTCTCGCAGTACGAGTACGAAGGGGACGCCGCCGGCGGCTACAACCCGAACTGCAAGCTCTGGTCGCATCAGGGGTTTAACTACAGCGTCGATCTCTACGACGCCGACGCGCGCATCGCCATCGAGGTCGAGAAGAGCGAGCGGAAGAACGTCAGCGACGACCTCCTCAAGTTCCAGAAGGGGTACCGCACCCAGAAGGACGGCCGGCCAAAGATCGAGTTCGGCTCTCTGGTGGTGCCAGTAAACTACCTGGGCCGGCATAACCTCTACCAGCACAGTCTGACCAAGCTCGACTTCATGAAGGGCGTCCTGTTCATCGACGACGTCGCCGTCATCGGCTATCGCGATCCCCGACCGGACTAGACGCTGTCTCTCCTGACTGTTTGTCGGCGCCGGAAGGCGTGCAGCGCGCGACAGTGTGCGCTGCGTGACGCACCATGCCTGGTCCCGATCCGCACGACGACACGAGTGCCGACTACGAACGGTTCGAGAAGGAACAGCTCGCCCAGGACCGCGACGCCGCCGGCGTCGACACGGCGGACGTCGACGACACGACGGCCCAACGCCTGGTCAGCGACCTCGTCGACGCGGACGACGTCACTCTGGTTCCCGAGGACCAAGTTCTGGTTCACAAGCCGAGCGGTACGGCGTTCGACTCGACAACGCAGTTGGCCGTCTTCCACCGTGGCTGGACGGCCGGCCGTGACGCCGACGGGGAGGGCGAGTGATGCAGCAGACCCTCGTCGGCTGCGCTTTTTGCGACGCGCCGCCCGGTACGGAGACTGGCGAGGCCCACACCTGGGGGCAAGACGAGCGGGTCACCCACCCGATCTGCGTGGACTGCGCGATTCAGACGGAGCCGGATCCCGACGAGTGCGATCACGTCGTCTGTGACGGCTGTGGACTGGTCGTCGACACACTTGCGGCACTCACCCGGTTCCGGGTCGAACTGGGGCACCTGGAAGGCCCGTTGCAGCTGTGCGCCCGCTGTAGTCCGGGCGGACTCGCGACGTACTGGACGCGCGACCTCGAGGAGCATCTGGTCGCGACGCCGGCGGAGTGACCCAAACACTCTTTACTGTTTCGCTGTAAACTGTAATCAAGAACACCCGTGTCACGTACCTCAAACCGCGCCGACGGCGACATCGTCCAGGACTTCCTCTCGGTCGCCGATCTCCTCGAGGAGCCACAGCTGGCTCAGCTGTACGCGTACCTCGCCCGGGAGGGGGAGGCGACCGTCCAGGACGTGATGGACGACCTCGAGCTCGCACAGGGAACCGCCTACAGCTACGTCAACCGGCTCGTCGACGCCGGCGTCGTCGACGTCACCGACGACGAGCAGCCGCGCCGGTACGCCGCCCGTGAGATCGACCTGACCGTGACGACGGCCGCCAGTGACCGCGAGTACACGATCACGCCGGCGCTCATCGACGCCGTCGGCCGCCGCGAGACGGACGCCGACATCGACACCTACATCGACCGCCACGGCGTCGCCGGCCTCGCGACGGCGCTCACCTACGCGATTGCTCGGGAGCGTGGGGATGTGACCCACCGGCTGATGGCGGAGGACCTCGACATCTCGCCGCTGGCTGCAGAGATGGTCCTCCAGGCGCTCCGGCCCGTCGTCCACGAGCACTACGACATCGAGGAAGCTGGGGCAGGACTCGACGAGTTGGATATCGACGACGGCGACGCGGCTGACGACGCGTGAGCCGGCTCCACATCGCCGACACCGGCCTATTCGTCGCGATGGGACAACCCTCGAACAGTCGGTACCAAGCTGTTCGCCGATTCGCTCGCCGGAACGACGTCACCTTCGTCCTGCCCGAACGGGTGTACGAGGAGCTGACCGTCGACGACCCCGACGTCGAGGCGCCACCTATCGACGCTGCGATCGACGAGGGCTGGGCGACGATTGCGGCGCCGCTCGAGTTCTCCGAGCCGGTCGTCTCGCGGGTGATGGATGGCTTCCAGCGGTACATCGCGAACGCCGACGACCGACCCGCCGACGAGGTCGAACGCGCCGACGCTGCCCTCGCTGCGCTAGCCGCCCAGCATCTCAGCGCGGGGAAGGCGACCGAGGAGTACATCTACACGACCGACATCGCGGCCGGCGAGGGGGCCGAAACCGTACTCGCGAGTGAGGGGTACGGGGACTCGGTGACGTACGTGAACGGGTTCCGGTTCATCGAGGACCTGGTCGCCGGCGACAGCTGACGCTATTCGGGGTCGAGGTCACGAGCGTCGAGGTCGCCGGCGAGATACTGCTCCCCCGTTCGCGTGATATCGTAGACCCCGTTCCCGAGGTGGACGAGGAGGCCGTATTCGACCAGCGTCTTGCAGCGGGCATTGATGTGTTGACGGGAGAAGCGAACCCGGTCACTTTCCGCCATTTCTTTTGGGGTATCGGGGCCGGCTTCAGCAAGATGCTCTAGAATGCGGCCATCGGCACGAGACATCCAGTCGGCGTCAAAGCGCATAATCGCTTCTGGTTGCGCCGACACTATCCCGAACGCGCTAAGTCAAATAGAGGAGCGCATCGCTTCTGTGGTTGACTCCTAACGTTTTAAACGTCTGTCACCCAAAGCCCCGATTGTTCAGATGCATTCCCCTCCAGCGGACAGTTCGGGCGGACCGAATGACCTCGTCGTCGAGATCATCGAGACACTGGAGATATGCGGGCTCGAAGACGACGGTTATCAACTCCACGATTACGTGGACATCGATGCGCTCGAACAGTTGCTTGCCTCATCCGATGGGGACATCGCCGTCCAGTTTACTGTCGAAGGGATTCCACTCGAGGTCTCACCGGACGGTGTCGACGTCATTGTCGAGGATGAGTCCGGGTGCGTCAACGAATAACGACGTTCGTTGCGGAGACGGGGAGTGTTCTCGAAAGCCCTCAGCCGCTCGACGTCCCGCGACCACCGCTGCGCGCCTCGTGCCTGCGGTGCTTGCGGGGTCGGGGGACGGCCGAGGCGGCCTCGCCCTTTCTGAGTCCGCCAGGACTGTAGCTGACGCACCGAGCGAAGTAGATGATTAGATAGGTGTGTACGTAGCGGCCCGCCCCGCTCGCCGCTGCCGCCCTCCGCGTCGCTCGCGACCGACCATTCCGGGCGTGCGGGCGCTCTCCGCACCGCCCGCGCCCGTTCCGGGCTAAAGTGCATGTGCCCTCGGCGCCAGCGGGTAAGCGCGAGGGGTTGCGCGGCGTAGCTGCTCACCCCCCACGCTTACTCCGCTGGCCGCTCGCTCTGGGCGGGTCGGCGCGCGGTGCTGGTTGGGGCCACCTCATGCAGGCGCGCTCTCGCTCGCGCCCGGTAGGGCGCTCGCGAAGGCGCGAGCGAGAGCGCGCAGATGGTTCTGTCGGTCGTTGTCGTCGGAAAACCGCGATGTTGGAGCATCGCGGAGTCGGCGCGTGAGCGCCTTCGGAATCTGGTGTGATTCCAATGTCTAGTAACAACGCTAGCGGAAAGGTCGTTTCGGTCGATGAACAGGCATTCGAGAAAGCGGGCGGTCAGGCGGTCGATGAAGACGGCTTCCCGGTCGTCGACGAGACGCCGGAGTTCGAGGCGGCGGTCGAGCAGGAGACGCAGGCGAAGGTGGATGCGAACCACCCGGACGGGATCGCGGACACGAGCGAGGACCGGATTCACGGTGTCACCCTCGAACAGGAGGAGCGCATTCGGGCGCGGGAAGCCGAACTGGAGCGCATCAGTGCCCAGGCCGAGCTGGGAACGCAGGACGGTCGGGAGCAGCGCACGCGGGAGGTCGTCAGCGAGCAGTGTGGTCGTGACGAGCCGGCGCCGGCGGAGCGCACGGATCCCCGAGAGAAGCTGACGCAAGAGGAACTCGCGGCGGTCAACGAGCAGGCGATGCGGATCAGCGACGAAGTGCAGGGCGGTTGGTCGAGGGCGGTCGTCGCAAAGCAGCTGGCCGAGAAGGTGGAGCGCGGGCGGGACGTCACGAAGGCGGTGCTGGAGACCCTCGAAGAACTGAAAGCGGCGCCGGGGGCGATCGTGCCCATCGCGGACGTGCCGGACGTCCCGGTCGGTGAGGTGACAGTCGAAGGTGAAATAATCGAACTCTGGTCTCCCAGTAGTAGCGCGATTCAACAAGTCGGGCTGATAGCGGATGATAGCGGGAAAATCAAGTTCACCTGCTGGGAGAAATCCGGGCAGACGGTGGTGCGTGAAGGTCAGACAGTGCGGTTCCGGGCAGCAGCCAAGAACTGGTACGAAGGCCGGTGCTCAATCGCGCTGACCGGGTGGTCTCGGATCGAGTTCCCGGAGCGCGGTCGGTGGTGGGAAGAATAGCCAGTCGAGGCAACCCTCTTTTTGCTGTGTGCCGGACCGACCCAGACCCCGCCACCCCACCCTCCGCTCCGTGCTCGCTTCGCTGCGCGCGCAGCCACAACCGTAGTTGAATGCTGTACCTGACGGCTCCGTCGGTTTCTCCTGTGAGCAGCATCAGCGTTTATTTTGCAGGATATCCCGACAGCCGCTGAGATATTCGAGATAGTAGATGGACAGAGATAGATACAAATCTGGTAACTTCCTGTACTTTAGCACATTCATGAATAAGGAGGAAGCGTTGGAGTTGATCGATAGGCTTGGAGGCGACGAGCAAGCCTGGGTCGACCTCAAATCCGATTACTACATCAAAGGAAACCTCTATCTTGAAGCAGAGTTTGTCAAAGATGTACAATCTCTTGCCAATGTTTTAGATGCCAGAGAAGACCGCTATCTTCTAATCGGGTGTGATGAGGATGGTGGCGTAGTTGGCGTATCTGAAGGAGCTGAAGATGAAGATGCTGATACACGACATCTCCTTAGTTTCGAAGCCGATGACCTTCAAGACATAATTGATTCCAGACTCAGTCCTGGTCCACAGCTTTCGCTACACTCCTTTGTGGAAGATGGATCCAAGTTTGCCGTGTTGGTCGTAAATCGTGTGAAGAAGCCGCCTTGCGTTACGACGAGTAAGCTGGAGGATGATGAAGGTAGTGTTGAGCTCCGAGAGAATGAAATTTGGGTTCGGAAGTCGTCTGGGAAAAAGGAGGTCGACCGGGACGAATTTGAGTCTATTGTCGAATATAGAATAGAGCAAGAGCGAGCGTCTCTGATGAGAGGGATTCGTCGGGTAGTTGAGCTTGACCCTGAGTCAATTGCCACAATCGGAGACCTAGAGCCGAACGAGAAGGCAGAAGCTGATATTACGTTCTCCATTGACGAAGAGGGGGATTACACAGTTTCCAGCGAAGTCACACGAGACTCATTTACTAAACTCTCTCACGATCTGGAGGCAGACATCCACCGTAGGGATAGTAATCCGGAACACTACACTTCTCTCTATGACCTGATGCGGTATTATGCTGGGTATGATAAGCTCGGTCTTGACGACGATGCTGTCCGCCTTCTGGCTGAGAGCGCGTTAAAGAATTGGATTCCCGGTATTCTCTGGTTAGATCAGGCTGAACCAGACCAGGCAACGGAGGTTCTACAGACTGTACCTGATGAGCACAGCATTAGAACAACTGTTTGTAAGCTGCTGGTTTTGACGGGTGACAGGGATACTTTCGACCGTTATCTTTCGGAAAGCAGTAGTATAAGTAATCCGCGATTTGATGCAGACAATTATCGGGAGCAGTTTGGTCAGTCGGTCGATTCCCAATTAGATGTTATGGGAAAGAATTTGGACCGGGTGGAATACGAGGACTTCGATTTGGAGTTAGACTACGAGTCTTTTGATGATGACGAGCTACGGACTCTGATTTCGGAGGTCGCGTCCGTGTGGCTGGAGTGTGATGATGACGACACCTGCAAAGACCTGAAGTACGCTTTAGTGAATCTGGAGCTGGCATTGGGAACCCGAATTTTCTAACGATTGTAATGCCACTCAAAACAGTACGACAATTACTAATATTCAAATAGAAAACAGATAATCCGTTCGACTATACGCCCACCCCCAATTATACAAATAGTTCAATTTGTCCGGGGTAGGGTCGGCACTCGAAGGAAATATTACGTCCAGTCGTTTAGGAGAAAGTATCGGAAGTCACGAAATGGTCAGCAGGGTCGCGTGGCAGGGCTGAGGTTCGACTCCTCAGAGGCGTATGCCACAAACGGCAGTTCCCGAGGACCCGACCCGGTAACCAAGATTCTGACCATGACAGGAACAAACGCCCTCGCGTCGATTATCGCAGGTACAGTTCTGACGACTTCCGCACCCACGGTGGCGGTTAGCATCGTGGCGCTGTTCGCATTCAGCGTCATCATGATGCGGACGCCTTCTCTCGGGGCAACTGCTTGAGTCACATCTCCACTCTATGTGCCGCCGAGTCCTCGCTTCCGTGCGATCCAGAAGATAAGTGCTTCCGGCGGATACTGGATTCGGATACGGATCTTGCGGAGGAGTCCGACTTCGGATTCTTCTTTGACTTCCTCCAGAACAGACCTGTATTGTGAGATTCCGATTTTAGAGATAGCGAATAGCTCAGCTAGGGTTTCGTCGATCCAGCAAACCAAAGTGAAGGGGATGATGGCTCCCAGAGAGACTCCGAGTGCGACTGCTGTGTAGACAGGAATCATCACAATGGACGGTGCAGATTCGACTGCTTCCAGCAGGATGCTCGGTGATGCTATCATACCTGCGATGAGGAGTAGTCCCGAGCTCAGGTAGATCGCCCAAAACAGGGTTCTTCCCATTGAACCCACTTGGTCGTGTCCGACCTCGTGGAGGAAGACGTAGTCAACGACATCTTTTGAGAAATCGTCTTTTGCTTGTTCGTTCATCAACAGGGTTCCAAGGGGAGTGTAGTCCCCCATTCGCTTGCTGTCGTTGCGGAACCAGTATACTGTCCGTGTGATTCCTCCCGCGGTGTATTCGCTTGTGTTAGTTACTCCGCCACGAATTTTCGCGTAGTAGTGAGTCAACTCAGACTGAATTTGACCGAACACGGCTACAGAGAACCCTCTTTCCAGCATATACAAGAGCCTGATATTTAAGCAAACTGACGGAGGAATCAGTCATAGCTATTCTTTCCAACGGGTTAATGGCAGGCGCGTACATCATCTACTGCTGAAAATGCCTGATAACCGGTTTTCTCTTTATCTGGACTGCTTCACGTTTGGCGGTCCGCCTCGACGTATCTTCTACGCTGTTATCTTGGAAGGTGTATTCCTTCTCGG
This sequence comes from Haloplanus litoreus, assembly GCF_045690335.1. Taxonomy (GTDB): domain Archaea; phylum Halobacteriota; class Halobacteria; order Halobacteriales; family Haloferacaceae; genus Haloplanus; species Haloplanus litoreus. Next base: position 137,680 of record NZ_CP147876.1, read on the forward strand.
TCTTTTCAGCTTCACCTCGGAAGGATTACTGGATACCAGTGTAGTGCCACAGTTTACAAAGGTGCTCACTGTTGCCGCCGTTGTAACCGGTCTCGGCGCGTATCTCATATCACGGAGTGCTGCCAAGGACTCGTTCTCCCCCATTCTACACACGGATTTTGTCCCTGGTCTTATCGCAGCAGGTTACCTACTTCTTGGTGGATCGGCGACTGGAATCGGGTTTTTGCTCCATACCTGGGTTTACCAGACGCCGCTAGCCCCGACCAACCAGGAGATCTGGGTGGGTCTTTGCATCGGTGTTATCTTCGGATTTTTGATTCTGTTCTACTTCGACCGTTACGAAATCGACGCCCCAGATGACTACTACCAGTTTGAGGAGGCCTCTGAGGGGGTAATCAAGGCGAAGGAGTTCCTAGAGAAAACCGAGCTACCGCCGATCGATTTGACCGGGAGGTACAAAGCACTGGAAGAATCGATGCAGGAGACTGCGGATGTGCTTAGGAAGGCGAAGACTCAGGACGGAGCAAGGCTAGCTCAGGATGTTGAGGCTTGTTTGGATGATCTCCATGGTCGACCAGAGCCATCGAAGCATCTGATCGCCGGAGATTCGCAATCCCCAAACCAGCAAGAATTAAAAGATCGGAGACAGGAGCTTAAGTCAGTAATTAAGCGGATAAAGAAGATAGCCAATCATGGATGAACCTGTAGATGTCGAGTCTGTCTGGCCTCATACGGAGATGGTTCTGTTTCTGATAGACTCAGATACCTGCTTTGGTGAACCGGTGGGCGATATCATGGAAGAGGTCGTAGACTGTGAGCACGTAAACGGCGAAGGCCGACACATCGATAATGACCTCTCGGCCGACACTCATCGGTTGCCCAAAGCCAGTATCGAGAGAGACAAGGAGATCATCCCTAACAGCTTGATTCTGGTTCACTGTGACCTAGTTATTGGAACTAAGATGGAGGACTATCTCAATGGTACAACAATTCCTAAATCCTCCCGCATAGTAGCCATTATTGACGATTCAGAGCACTCGAACCCGGGACAAAAACTCGATATGATTCAGCGTCCTATTGAAAGAGCTTCATCGAAGGAAGAAATCATGGATGAGGCCAGGGACTACTTCAGGACGATTTGCCCGGAGTGCAGCGGCCTATCTGCTCGTTCCTGGGTTTTCAAATGGTGCGAAGGTGCCTACCACAGGGTGGAGAATTAGCATGGCTCGCCACGAAAAAGCCTTGCTCAGAGTGTCGCAGTGGTTGGATCTTTCGCGTACGGAGCGGCAGGAGTTCGTTGATACCGCTCAGAGGATTTCATCTCGGCAGGAAGCCGCGTTCAGCCAGTACGATGAGGAGTATTTAGAGCACCTGAAGCAGGATGTCTTCACCCACGAGGAGGTACTCAGCTACCTGGAGGAGGCTGGCATCGGAGAAGACGTCGTCCAGGACTTCAGTTCCGGAGAGATTCCTTTCGACGAGGTCTACCAGAGCTGGAATGAGATCCGGTACTCGGTTAACGAGATTCTGGATCTAACGATGCTGCTTAAACTGGTTCACTCCTGCTCGGAAACCCTTTCTCAAGGGATTGACAGCCGGTACAAGTTCCAGAAACTGGTCTACCTGGTGAACCAAGAGCTCGCAGACCAGAACCGAATGGACCGAGACACTACGCCATACGATCACGGCAAGTTGGAGAAAACCGGATTCCGCTACACATACCGGATGCGGAGCTCCGGGCCTTTCGCCAAGACATTGGAAGAGGATAAACGCCGGCTCTACGCCTCTAACCTGATTGATGAGGAAGTAATGGCGAAGGTGGAGACACCGGAGATAAACGAGGAGAACTGCCGGTACCGGATCACACTGGGACGGTCGGGTGAAGTGGTGATGGACCGTTTCGCTTCCCAGCTTGAATTATTGGAGACAGAGGTCTTGTCGGACTGGGAGGATACAATTGACCACGTCGTCCTCCAATTCGGTCACATGACGGTGGAAGAACTCCACGAATACATCATGGACTTGGACCCGGTCAAGGAAGCAGAGGAGCGGGACCTGCTGCTAAGAGGGAGACGAGTGACGTATGATTCTGAACCTTGGATCACGATTTCTGCTGGAGGAGAGATAGGCCATGTCTGAACCCATAATTAAGGAAGAAGTCCAACAGTCGATACGAGAAGATGAGGGAATCGACGACGAGTACGTAGACGAGTTCATCGACATATTGGACGCTAAATACCGGGACCTCGAGTTTGACGATGAGCTGGTCTCCTTGACCCGGATGGATATTGAAGGGTTCAAAGTCATCGATGAGTTAGACGTTTCCATTTCTGACCGGGCCACCATCATTCACGGACGAAACTCGAAAGGGAAGAGCAGCTTCATTGAGGCCACCCGGTTCAACCTTTTCGGCAGAGACAATGACGATCCATTGATCACGAGACCGATTAACCGGAACTACAAGAAGCTGAAAACCGACGGGTACTGGCGGAAGGGCCGCCGCAACTACCTAGTCCACCGGGAGATGGAGCGGAATCAGAGCTATGAAGGCCACAATAAGCCCAACGTCATCGAAAATCCGGGGGACAGTGAACACAGCGAGGCGGAGCAACGCACCCAATCAGAAGTCGACGACCTAATCGGCATCACACCGCTGTATGAGCAGGGTTTCGACCGGTTCAACATATTCTCCTTGTTCAGCATTATCTCCGGTGACCTTCGCAGCTTCTATGGTTGGGACGAGGCCGCGGATCTGATCGATCTGTTGTTCGGTATCAAGCTCACCAAGGTGGATAGGGCGATACGCAGTGAACTTGAGGAGTGCAAGTTGGAGGACGAGGAACAGGAAGCGAAGACTCGGTTGCTGGAGTACAAGCAGCGGGCTAAACGGATCAATGACGAAATCCAGGAACTGCGGCAGGAGCAGGAACAGGTAGAGGACCAGCTTTCTGAGAAGGTAGAAAGACGGGAGGAACTTGACCGGCTTCTTGATAAGAGCGAGGCGGATTCGGCTCTCTCCGAGAAAATCGATTTGAAGGATGAGATATCGGATATTCAGTCTCGTCTCCAAGAGAAGGAGGACGAGTTCCGAAGTGTGAAACAGGAGATATCTAAGTTAAAGGATGAGACCGCAACCGACGAGATTGCCCCTGCTTTACAGGAAATTCAGCAGCTGATCTCGCTGCCGAACCGGTGTCCGGTCTGCACCCGCGATGTTGACCCGGAGCAACAGCAACGTTTCAACGACCACGGTGACTGCCCGCTCTGCGGAAAGGATGTTCCAGACGACCGTTACGAAACGGTGTCCGAGGTTGACGAGGAAGGTGAGGTAATTGAGCGGGAGAAGAGGCAGGAAGAACTGGAGGAATTGGAGAGCCGGCAGAGGACACTGGAGGGAGAGATTGAGTTCTTGGAAGAGGAACTGGAGGAGAAGAGGGACCAACTTGAAACCGTAAAAACGCGGGAAGAGCAATCCGGCTTTGCAGAGTACAAGCGTGAAAAGGAGAAGATAGAGCATGAAATCGAAGATCTGCGGGACAAGAATACTTCCCTCGAACTCAGTATCGACGCGAAGAAAGGCTCGTTACATGGTGTTGCCCGGCAGGTGTGGGAGTGGAGCCAGATTGACGAGGAAAGACAGAGGAAGGAGCAGCGGATGGATGCGTTGGAGTCCTACCAAAGCATTATATCCGAGGAGCGGAAGGAAGCCCGTCGACGGTTGAAGAACAGGCTGGAAGAGCGGATGGAATCTCTCTTGGAAATCTTCACACGCGGCACCTTTGCCAATGCCACCGGTGTCCGCTTCGACAGAGGTAATTCGTACAGCTACACGATTCACCGTACAGACAATACGCAGAAATCACCAGGACTGTTGGGACAAACTGATGCAGAGCTCCTTCTGCATATGCTGCTTTTCCACACTACGGTTTTGGCAGAGTTGGAGGAGGAGCGTGAGACAGTTCCGCTCAAACTGCTGCTGATTGACTCGCCCTACGGGAATGGTCCGGACGATGAGAACGCAGCGGACGTTACAGACTTCTTGTTGGAACTTCCTGAAATCCTGGAAAGCTACCAGCTAATCGTGGCGATGGCGGATTCAAACCTAACCGGCCGGGATAAGCTGGCGGAATCCTACGCCTTGGAGCCGGTTGAGAAACATATCTGAAAATTTGATTCCCGTATAGGCCCGGAAAGGGGAAGCAGCCTCGGCGCACATACCCTTCATTACGTTTAGGGGGACTAGGACGTCGTAATTCAATCCCGTCAAATCTCTCAATAGGTTCGGCAATCCCGCGTAGAGTTTATTTCCCCCTCAATGGGTGAGGGGCTCGCTGTACTGGCGAGTTCCCGAAACACGGTGAGAACGATGGCAACTAGAGACATCTACGAGAGCGGATTCGACGAAGACGTCCGAACGGAATCGAGTGCGAACCAATGTCCCGAGTGCGACGGACGGGTCACCACGAACGCGGTCGAAACGGTCTGCGAGGACTGTGGCCTGGTCATCGACGAACAGCGAATCGATCACGGGCCAGAGTGGCGAGCGCGACGACGAGGAGCGCGAGCGAACGGGTGCCCCACTCACTGCGGCCCGTCACGATCGCGGCCTGTCGACGGAGATCGGTCGCGGCACCGACGCGAAGGGGAACGAGATCGCCGGGCAGAAGCGACGGCGACTCGCGCGAATGCGCCGCGAGCAGACCCGTGGTCGCTGGCGGTCGAAAGCAGAACGGAATCTCGCCCACGGCTTGGGCGAAGTGCGCCGGCTGGCCAGCGCGCTCGACCTCTCCGATTCGGTCCGCGACCAGGCGTGCCAGCTCTTCCGGAGCGCCCAGAACGAGGATCTGCTTCGAGGCAGGTCCATCGAGGCCATCGCCGCGGCCAGCGTCTACGGGGCCTGCCGGTGCAACGGCCTCTCGCGGTTAGTGGACGACGTCAGCGAGATGGCCCGCGTGGCGGAGTCACGAGTCACGAACGCGTACAAAACGCTGAACGAAGAGCTGGGCCTCCCCGCTGAGCCCGTCTCCCCCAGCATGTTCGTGCCGCGCCTCGCCTCGGACCTCGAGTGTCCGGACGAAATCCGACAGCGGGCCCGAGCCCTCGCGGAACAGGCCGAGGAGCGCGGCGTCACGACGGGCGTCCATCCGGCCGGGTTCGCCGCGGCCTGCCTCTACAAGGCCGGTCGCGAAGAGGGCCGATGGTTGACGCAATCCGAGGCCGCGGACGTAGCGAACGCCTCGAAGGCGACTGTTCGGGCACACCGGGATACGTTGGAGGAACGGGTCGCCTGAGGCAGTCCACTGTCTCTCCGTCTGTACTGCACATCGGTCTATCCACGCTACGATTTAAACACGAAGACGAGCCATGTTCTCTGTAGACTGCTCTATGAACGGTCGTTACTCCGACTTTGAGGAATTGCGGCCGACTGGCGAGGCGTCCCACATTCCGGACACGAGGCTGGACGACGGCTGTGAGGGTGCCCCCCGGCGGCAACGCGTCGCGACGAGCTCTGGTGGCTACCCTGATGCGCCGACGGCCGCCGATGGCGAGTGCAAGTCGTGTGGGGTGTCAGTCCCAGACGGCCAGACGAAATGCCGGTTCTGTCTCTCTAACCATCTCGGAGGTGACGCCACTAGCACGAACGAGGCAGCGTCGACGACGTGCCTCGGCATCGTCCACCTGATTGTCGAGTCGACCACGTTCTACGGCGCCGTGGCAAGGGCGGCGCCGCGGCGAACCTCCTCTCTGCCAACGAGGCGGAGCCGGCCGTCGACGACTACACGCTCATCTACGATCTCGATGAGGCGCCGGCGCGCCAGCTGGCCGAGCAATGGCCCTCACTTCCCGACGCGGTACAGGTGTCGTCAGAGGAGGAGAGCGGCTTCTCAGTGCCGCCCGTGACCGGACTGGGTGGCACGGGAAGGGAGCGTCGGAACGTCCGGAGCAGGCCCCGACGCGCCTCTACGACCAGCGTGGGGACGGCATCCGCGGCGCGTCGCGTCTCGACGCGGTCCTCGACGACGCCGTCGACGCGGTGTGGCTGGTTACAGCGATGGCGCTGACCGAGTCTACTGGCGAAGCTTGGGCTGATCGGCAAGAGTCGTCGGTACCGACGACGCAGGAACTCGACTGTCAAACCTGTGAACGGGCGACCGACCATCGGTTCAAGACCCACGAGTCGGTCCCGGATGAGGCGTGGACGGGACAACCGATCTGGGAGTGTCGGGTGTGTGGCTCGGCTCGCTACGGACCCAGCAAAGCGGGTCAGGACTCGCCTTAACCAACATCGCGACATAGAGATACACCAATGTTGGTTAACGAGCAGACCCAGTCCGACAGCTACCCGCAGCCGGAGAGGTTTCTCTGCGCCGTGAATCGGCGAGGCGCTTCACATGGACCCACGCAACACGCCCGGATATCGACTGTATCGCTCACTCACCAATCTCAAGCGCATCGAGACGGCCGGACTCGACGACGCCGATCAGGAGCGGATCGAGGCAGCGAGGACACTCCTCCAGAACGTGAGTCTACTCACCCAACCACAACACAGCGAGGACGCCGATATACAGGTCGAGTCCTGAGCGGCGTCGCAATGAGCAATTTGGGTGGATCGGGTCGGAGAGTGTTTATCGCCCCCATGAGGGGTGCGGGGCGAACCAGTCGTGGACGGCCTCCGTGGGGCAAACCAGATGCGGGCGAGTTCGATAGCGCGCTGGTGAGGCCTCCAAGACGACCAGTCAGTATCAGAGGGTGATGAGTCGTGACTGAACTCACAAAAACGCTGGAACTGAAACTGGTAGATCCGAACGCTCACAAACGGGAGAAACTCCGTGAGACACGGGCGGCCTACCAGCAGGCGCTCCAAGAGGCCTTCGACGCCAACTGTTCCACCTTGGGGGAAGCGAACGACATCGTGGGTGACTATCAACTGAGCAGTTACGCGAAGAACGCTCTGAAGCGGTATGTCCCGCAGCTAACGACGACGTATGGGGCAAATAAACTCAGTGACGATCACCCTGTCCGCTTCACGAACGAGGGGGTGAAGATCGACCACAAGCCCGAAAACACGATCGAGTGGTACGTCAAAATCCCACACCATGAGGACTACCACCTCTGGGTACCAGCACAGCCGAACCCTGAGCAACGGGACTGGCTTGAAGCAGTGATCACTGGCGACGCAGACGTGGGGGAAGGTCGTTTGCTCAAGCGGGAGGGAACGTGGTATTTCCATCTCATCGCGACCCGTGACATCCCGCTCAACTCCGAGGTTCCCGCCGAAGAACGTACCCCCATTGGCGTCGATATCGGGGAAGCAAGTCTCGTCACGGTGTGTCACCGCGACGAGCATGGGTCCCCGACAAACCCTGAACTCTGGACGGATGAGGGGAAGACTGTTCGTCGACTCCGCAAGCGCTACTTCACCACGATGCGGCGACTCCAGCGTCGCGAGAGCGAACGGATTACAGACACCTTTGGCGACGAGTTGTGGGCGCAAATAGACGATATCCTCCACACGGTCACCAGGGAAGTGGTAGAGTACGCTGAGTCAGTCGAGTCGCCGGTTCTCGTGCTCGAGGATCTCAGGTACATCCAGGAGTCGATGGACTATGGGGACTACATGAATCGCCGGCTTCACGGCTGGGGATTCGCCAAGCTCCACGCACAGATTACGTATAAAGCGGTTGAGAGAGGGATTCCCGTTGTCACAGTCGATCCGCGGAATACCTCTCAAGAGTGCCATGCGTGCGGTGAGAGGGGACCTCAACAGGCGACGTTCAAATGCTCCAACGACGCCTGTTGGATCGGAGAGTACCAGGCAGACATCAATGCCGCACTCAACATCGCAGATCGCTACCTCAGCGGAGAGAGTCGTTAGAGAACACGAGAACGACGATGACTCGGCTGAGGATGGGGCCTCGTTGACCAGGCCACAAGACAGCCAAGCCGATGCTGAAACCCAGCAGGCGACGCTTGGAACGTATGCGTCTTGAAACCGTCAAGCTGAGCGGTTGCTCAGCTTGAAATCCTGTGGCGGGATTTCTACATCTAACTGATGTGGGCGGAGGTCAAGGGACATCGCGCACTCTTTCCACTAGACATACCAACGTCCTCCCTCGTGGATTACGACGTTTTATGAGAGAGTATAGACGGTCAATCCCGCTCGATACATACGGCTATGGATATCACGGATACCGTCGTGAAAGAGGGTACGAACCCATCGTCACGTTGTTTTCGGCAACGTTGAACAGTATAACCACAGAGGGCTCAGGCGGTTGCCGAAACGGTCTGAACGAGGGAAATTCCTCCGGGACTTTTGTCCGACGGGAATGTTTTAGGAGCAGGTCGCAAGTTACAGCGCATAATGGACAAAATACCGTTGGAAGAGGTACTGGAGAAAGACCTCGCCACAGCGGTTGATTTTGAAATTACTCTGGCTGCCCTTCTCTCTGCAATTCTCCTGATTTCACCCGGGGTTAGTGATGTCCTTCAATTTCCGACAATAGCGGTAGCACTCCTTTTGTTGGTTCTGACGCTACTGCGTCAAATGGCCATCATCAGTCAGCTTTCGCGTACCGAGCTGATTCTGGATAAGACATCTCCACCACTGGTAATCGCCACCACCTACGCCGTTCTCTACACGACCCTCTGGATTGGAAGTGTTGCTTCGAATACCCTTCCTATACAGCCACTGACAATTGCACTTCTCATATCGACTCTTACACCCCCGATTTTGATTGCTTTGTACGAGTTCTTCTACCGCGATTTTATGCTGACTGTCTCAATAATTATGTATAACCGATACGTGGATTTGGATGATTCAAAATTCAAGAACAGAGTAGCGAGGAGGCTAGGTTCGTGGCTTGGTAGATCCGAACTTTCTGTCGACGAACAACCGCCAGAAATAGACCGGATTCGAGACGTCGGTGAATCTTCACTGGATGATGTGAACCTGGGAACGCGAGTCGGTACTCGGCAGGAGTTGCCATAGCCCTTGTCTTGTTCATAGGATTACTTCTGCTACCGGCTGCCGTCGTGGTTTACTATGTGTCTGCGCCTGTTCTTCACTTGATTAAACTCGTGATACTGGCGTTGGGGCTTGCGGTGAGCACAAACTTCGTTATCGTTCTAGTCCGCTTCCTGTTCGCGCGATTCGGACGGGACGACTTCGATATGAGCAACTGGCGGTACTTCCGGTACTCACTCATAATATACATTCTATTCGTCCCACGATTACTCTCAGAACAAGGGCACTCAGTGAATACAGACCTCGTGACCGGGTTAGCCATTCTATTTGTGTTTGGTCCGATTGCCCTCAGAATGTGGCAGTATAAGCGCCAAGAAGGATGACGAGGCGAAGGACATCAGTCACCGTCGGTTCGGACACAATAGAGCATCCGAAGTCGGTCGGAGACCGGCAGGAGCTGCTCATTCCGACCGGAGAATCACCCTTCGAGAAGGCGAGCCTCAACCACTCATAGTTGGATCTGCTTCGTGGCAACTGCTGTTTTTCAGGGGGCCGGAATGGGTGAGCCCCGCCATAGGCTCGAGATCCGATGTCCTCAGATGACAACCCGTTCCACGACTGCGAGCTGGATCCCGAGGCGATTCTCGGAACACACACCTTCGAAGACGTCCTGTTCACCGACGAGACGGAAACCCCGGTGAACGTGCTCACCGGCGAGACGCCGGCACATTCGCAAGCAACCGTCGAGGAAGCGAAAGAGTTCGCTGCGAGTATCGACACGGAGACGCCCCAGATCGCGCTCCCCGCATCCGTCGAGTCGCAGGTCGAAACACAGAGCAAGCCCTACACGGCGGCCGCGTTCTTCCACTTCAAGGCGACAGGCTCGCTCGAACGCCACCGTGCTTACCACGCCGCCTACGAGTCGGACGCGTTCGCCGTCGACTTCGAGGCAGATTACGCGTCGGGCGACCTGACCATTACTGTCGAACGAGCGGACGTATCCTGAAAAATGGGGGTAGAGAGTGGTTTTACTGGACTGTCGGGGAAAAACCTGGCCGAGCATCGATGAATCCAAACTATTCTTTTCACATCACCAATCCGCAGATCAATCTCTAAGTGGGACAGTAACCGTTACGAGACTTCCATGCGGGTTGGCATCTTGAATATCAATAGAACCCCCAAGTTCTGACACGACCCAGTTGACAAGCCATAGCCCCAAGCCATTTCCATGAAGCAGTGGGGACTCCTCACCTTCCCGTAGCACCTCCCGTTCATTGCTCGGAATCCCGGGGCCATTGTCCCGAACGACAACTTTCCCATACGGCGCATTCCGATTGCCCTCTGTTTCCATTGTTACGGATACCGACGGTTCCTCCGCATCATTATGCTTGAACGCATTCACCACAAGTTCCTGAATCGCCGTCTTTAGCTCCATATTAGCAGTGAAGGACGTTTCAGGAATTGAGGTAGTTAGCTTGTCTTCAGGGACCGCAGCATCAGCCAGCGCCTCCTGAACGACTTCGTCTAGAGAATGCACTTCCTGATCAGCAGATTCCTCAGTAAATGTACTTTCAATACGGCGTGCCTGCTGGCTTATTTGAAGAAGATCGTCGACTGCTTGAGAGATCTCGGTGAGTGCAGATTCCTGTTGGCTCGTTCCGGATTCGGCCAGCAGGTCTGCATACCCCTCGATAACGTTCAGTTCGTTTCGTAAGTTATGACGAAGGACACGATATAACACTTGGAGTTGCTGCCGCCGGCGTCGTTGTTGCGTTATATCGGTGTTGACAGCAACAAAATAGTCGATATCGTCCGATCCCATCGTGATCGGTGCGATGGTCTGGTCGATATACTGGCGTCGACCATCTTTGCGCCGATTGATGAGTTCGTTCTCCCATGTCTCCCCAGATAACACCGTCTGCCAGAGATCGCGATAGAACTCCTTATCGTGCGCTCCAGATTTCAGAATCCGTGGATTCTTCCCGATCACCTCCTCCCGGTTGTACCCCGTCATCTCGGTGAAGGCAGAATTAACGAACTCAATCGTCCCGTCCGGCTCAGTGATATAGATCGCGTGTCCGGCGTGTTCAACTGCCTGTTGGAATATCTGTGCTTCTTCGCGGGCCCGTATGTCAGCAATTGCGCGCCCGATTGTATTTCCGAGATGAGAAAGAATGTCCCGTTCTTCGCCGACAAACGCGTTCTCGCGTTCGGTGTATAGGTTCAAAATCCCGTAGATTTCGTCATCGTAGTGAATTGGGACAGCAGCAGTCGCTCGGACTCCAAACTCTGCTAACGAATCACGCCAGGGCTCCATATCGGATGCTGTCGATACGTCTTGGACAGTACAGACGGACAGTGTTTCGAGTGCCTGGCCAGTAGGACCCTGGCTGGTCTCCGTTCCGTCGGTCGTCACGCTAACGTGGTTGAGGTACTCCGCCGCCTTCTCTCCCGTTGCCCGGGGCTCAACGCGAGCGTGTTCTTCCGCACTCTCACCTATCCAAGCGAACTGATACGCGTCCGACGCGGACAGGTTTTGACAGACGGCAGTTTCGAGCTCGTCTCTACTCGAGGCCTGAACAACTGCTCTCGTCGTCTCGTGGAGTGTCCGGTTGATACGATTTAGTTGTGCAAGCTGGTCCCGCTGACTCTCCAGTTGCCGAGACTGCTCCCGGCGCTCTGTTATGTCCCGGATACAGAACACAACTCTCGAGCTATCTTCTACATCCAACATACTCGCTGAGATCTCCGCCTCGATTTTAGACCCATCTTTAGTCGTACAAACAATATCCTCAGTTCGGCCACGCCCCTCAGTTAGCACACGCTCTATGAACTGCTCATAGGCGTCGCCGTTTGTTGGATGCAGGTCCGTTGAAGCGGAAAGTGCCCGAAGTTCTGACTCAGAGTATCCAAGCACCTCCCGGGCACGAGGGTTGCAGTCAAGGACCTGATCCTGTTCAGCATCAATAACGAGCATCGCATCGTTGACTGATTCGAAAACGGCCCTGTACTGTTTCTCAGTTCTTTCCAATTCGCTAGAAAGGTTCTTCGAGAGCCGTCGTCGCTCCAGTAAATTCTTGAGACGGTGTTTGAGCGGTGACGGGTCGATTGGAACTGAAACCGTCTCGTCGATAATCTCCCATACTCCGCCTTCGAACGAAGAATCATCCGTACTGTGAACGAGAACGATAGGATGGAAGGGCGGTTCTTCTCTACCTTTTCGGGACTGAAGCCAGTCGCGATGACGGGCGAGTGCCGGTTCATCAACGAGAAGGATATCCGCTTGGGAAGATCCTCCCGACGGTGAAACACCACAGGGTGTGAACTCAGACAGCTCCCGAAACCACTTGGTTAACTGGCGACGGTTCTCGTCGTGTTCAAACAGGAGCCCAACCACAGCGGACTTCCCAGTCGGAGTTGAATCCTCCTCAGCTTGCTCATCGTTGTCCATCTTACGAACCCCCATCGGTCCCGGCGGACTCAGAATCAGGCTGTTCAAATAATACATCAGTGACCTCAAAACGCGCACCGCCAGTATCGCTCTCTGTTACGGAAACGGTCCAGTCGTGTGCATCTGTGACCTGTTCAACGATGGAGAGCCCGAGCCCGGTGCCGTCTGACTGTGTACTAAACCCGGATTCGAAGATGCGTTCCCGTTTTGCTTCCGGGATTCCATTCCCGTCGTCGGCAACGTAGAACCCATCCGCAAGTACTCCGATAGTGACTGTTACTGGTCTCTCGTTGTGATCCTTTGCGTTTCGAAAGAGGTTCGTGAACAGCTCCATCAACGCACTTCGGTTCGCCCGAATGGAACACTGTCCATCGATTTCAACGACTAATTTTGATTCGCCCGAATCGAATTCATCCCACGTTTCTCGGGCGAGTGTATCTACTGAAACCAATTCAAAATCAGACGCCGAATAGTCCTGGCGGACGAGCGTCAGTACATCGCCGAGGAGGTCCTCAATACGTTCAAGTGCCCGTGCAGTCCGCTCGAAGTATTCGTCATCGCCGTCCTCACGAGCGAGTTCAAGATTTCCCTGAGCGACACTCAACGGGTTGCGAAGATCGTGTGAGAGGATACTGGCGACCTGTTCTAACTGTCGACGTTCCCCATAATCGACCGACAACCGGTACAACCGAAGAAGCGATTCGATTCGTGGTCGGAGCTCGGCCATCGAAATCGGCGTCGTGATGACATCGTCAACGACCTCCCAGACCGACGGGTCAATACGCTTGACATCACTTGAAGTGACGAGTAAACACGGGCGGATTATCGGTTCTGATGCTGTGCGTACAGCCTGGAGTTCTTCGTAACACTGTTCGAGTCCTGGTTCGTCGACGATATAAAGTGCAAACTCAGACTCTGACAGTATCGAATCAGCGGTTGTAACGTGGTAGTCTGACTGTAGCTCCCTCGCGAGCATCTGTCGATTGTTCTCGTGGCCAAAACAGAGGAAGACCTCTTCGTCTACATCGAACTGATTAACCTCGACAGGAGTGCCGGATTGCTTCGGCATCAGATTCCCCACCCCAGAATCACGTCGAGCATTAGCCCTCTGTCGAGGCATCATCGGTCCATTCCGGTGTCCCTGAGAGAATCCCACGAAGTCCCGTCAACGGGTCACCCACTTCGAGGCCGTTCTCCGTGATCTCGAGTTCGCGAAGCGAGCGTTCGAAGTCGCTTGTCCGCTTCTTGAGAACGCCGGCAACCTTGCGGAGCTCTCCACCGTATTCGATATGACGGAGGAACAAAATATTGTCCGCGAGATAGCTCACGCCTGAATCGGTCGCACTGAACTCCTCCATTAACGTGCTTGACTCGTCAACGAGGATTACAGTCACCCCCATATTCGTGAGATACCGACACAGTGCGTGGAGTTTTCGTGTGAGGTCCTGTTGGTCGCCCTGGATCGAGATCTGATACCCCCTAATCCCATCGATCATAACAATATCTCCCCCGTCATCCTCTATCTCTCGCCGGACTGCCTGTGCGAACTGCTGCGGCGACATGTCTAGGGGCTCTAGTTCTTCAAGCGCTAGTGTCCCCCGTTCCTCCATCTCTCGAACGGGGATATCGATCGCCTCGCACCGAGTTCGAAGCGTTGCCGCACTCTCTTCGAAGAGATACATAAGCGACCGCTCACCGCGCTCAGCGGCTTCCTTCATGAAATGCGTCCCAAGCGTCGTCTTCCCCGCACCGGTGGGTCCGCTAATGATGGTGACAGTCCCTCGTTCGATACCTCCATTTAGCATTTCGTCCAGTGCAGGTACACCCGAGGAAATCGCTTCTGATTCGAACTGCTTGTCGTGCTTGCCGGGATGAAGTTCTGGGTAGACTGCAATACCCGCGTCAGTGATTTCCATCGCGTGATGTCCGTCCTGAATCGAGGAGCCACGGAATTTCGGCACGTCGATGGTGTGGCCCATCGCCGAGTCTCCGAGTTCAATCGTGCCGTCACTCATAAATTGTAAGTCGTCGTCCGGCTTTGCGTCGGTGGCTTGTGTCGTGAACAGGACTGTTGCCCCATTCTCGCTGAGCATCCGCATGAACGAGAGCGCCTGTTTCCGAAACTGGTACTCATCGCCAGTGAGGTATCGGAGCTGAGTGATCGGATCGACGAACACGCGGTCGGGTTCCAGTTCGGTTACTTTGTCCGAAATAGATTCAACGAACGGATCCCGTTCCACCTGACTCGATTCAAAGATGTCGTACCCCTGGTCGTCTGTAAAGAAGTCAGATTTGGGACTCAAATCCAGGAAGTCGATGTCCGTAAGGTCAAAGCCGAGCTGAGCCCCGTTCTGTTCGATATCTTCAATTTCCTCTTCGAGGTTGATGTACAGCGACGTCTCGCCGTTCGCAGCACCTGTAGTGAGGTAGTGCAACCCAAGAATGGTTTTCCCCGTTCCTGGCCGCCCGCGAACCAGGTAACTCCGCTCTGGAATAAGTCCGCCACGGAGTATTTCATCAAGTCCGGAAATTCCAGTGGAAATACGACTGACTGTTCCCTGCTCCTTCGTGGTTGTATCAGTAGTGTCGTTCATTATGTTTCTGAGGCCTCTTGTTTGGAGGAGATCACGATCTCACCGTCAGCGTGAACCGTCACAAGAAATTCACAGTATGGAAAGATGATTCGGCCGGCCCGCCGGTCCCGCTCGTTGTTTCCGATTGGCTCAAAGAGTTTGTCCAGGGCGTCCGTATCGACTCTGTCAAAGAGCGGAGGGCGACCTGTGGAGTCAACATCGGATATCGCCTCAATGATAACGGCAAGCGTCGCACTGAGCGACTGGTCCGATTCCCACTCGTACGCTGCGAAATATGTCTCGGTCGAACGATGGTACCGGACGCGAGCGGTCTCTGTTTCTATAATCTCATCCGCTTCACGATTGGGCGTCTGATTATTATTCACCATATGAATCACCCCCAGTATCGTCTCCGAGTCGGCGTGCGATTTCGAGGAAATCCCTGTCATCGAATTTCCCGTTCACCTCCGCCGCAGTCTGTTCAAGTTCCTCAATCCGAGTTTCAAGCCAAGCAAACTCCTCACTCGACGAACGTTCTGATTCGCTGAGCTCCGACTCTAAATGAACTCGTTTCCTCGTGAGCGCGTACAGGTCCCGAACAGCCCCCTCGTAGTTCCGCTGGTTATCGAGTCGGCGGACTCTTTTGAGAAGTTCGTCCTTCTGGATTGGTTTGACGAGGTAGTCGTCCAGTGGCATCTCCACGATGTCGATATCTGGATTGACTGCAGTAACCATCGCCTGACGACACTTTGGATAGTTCCGGGAAATCCAATCAAGGACCGCATCACCGGACTCATCCGGGAGTCGGCGGTCGATGAGTGCAATATCTACGTCTTGATCAAACTTATCACGTGCTTCAGCTGCGGTATACGCGGTTCGAACGCTGTATTCGTCTGAGAGCCAGACTGTGTATAAATCGGCAAGCCCTTCTTCGTCCTCAAGAACCAGTACGGTTGTCTGGCTGTCGCCAGATTCTGGTGAAGTGGACATAAAGGGATGTATGCCAGTCGTGGATTTCCAGTGTCAAAAGCTAAGGGCTGACATATCCGAAGTGTTCCCTAGAGGTGACTAATATATCCACACCCGCCGATTGTGGAATGGTTACTTCCAGCTCCGTACCGAATCCGAAGGGTAACTGCTTCCGAGGATTGCATCCAGTAGTTTTCGTTCAGCAGTCCGGAGATGTACGTTGAAGGACGACGAGGAGATATCCATCTGCTCCGCGAGTTCTTGCCCGCTAAGACCCTTCGGCGACTCGAAATAGCCGCCGTGATACGCGAGTTCAAGTGCCTCACGCTGCCGATCCGTCAGATTCTGAAGAGCTTGGTCGCCAACTTCGGTCTGCCGACGCGGATAGTCAGTCAGGTCATCGGTTCCAAGCAGGGTCGAATCAGGATACTCAGTCGAAACGATATCCACAACCCGGTGAACGGGAATGGTCGGCGGCGTCACAAGTCGGACGCGGACACTGTCCTCACTAGTCCCCATAATACTCTCAAGACGAATTCCGTACCTCGCCAGCACACTGGCGATGAACATCTCAGTAATGGTGATTTGAAAGAGAATACCATCATCGGACTCACTAACTTCCGTGATTGAGGAGATAACGGTCGCTTGCTCAGCTGCCTCGATAAACTGCTGTGCTGAACAATCATAGACACGCACGAAGACCGTTGCTTCGTCACCTTCCTGCTCGCGGAGCCCCTCGAAAAAGAGTGTGCACTGGCTGTTTCGGGCGATACGGAGCAGTGGACACGCTGCGGATTCAACGCTGAACTGGACCGCAGTCCCTTGACGGAATAGAATCGCACTCGTCCGTTCGGCCTCCTTAACGGCATACCCCATAATTTCGCCCCAATCGGAGAGGACGTCCCGAATTCGATCCGTGATAGCATCACGGTCCTCAGCGTATAGAGTGAGAACGCCGTAGAGGACATCTTGGAACATAATCGGGACAGCGATAACCGAAGAAAAGTTCCGGCTGATCGCCTCGCGCCGCCATGGTTCCTGTTGGACATCAGTTGCAGTATTACTGACAATTGTCGGGTTGGTTGTCTGGGCAGTTTGAACAGCTGGGTCGGAAGCCATATTGTCGAGCGTTAGAGGACATAAATCGAGGTAGCCTTGGTCTCGACCGGCCCACGTGCGTGGGATGAGTTCGTCGCGTTCAGGAGAGAGTTCACCGACCCATCCAAAAACGAACGGATCAGTATTACTGAGAAGCTCACAGACCTCCTGTTCAAGCTCATCCCGCGTCTCGGATTGCGTTGCAATTTGGGTGAGCTTCAATTCTCGTGTTGAGATCTTCAACACGCTCAGCGTTTTCGTCTTTGTTTTCAGGTCTTGTTCACGACGTCGGAGTTCCTGCTCGCGGTTGACGCGGGTGAACACTGATTCGGCGTTCCGCGCCAAGAGTTCGAGGAGTCGTTGGTCTTCTTGATCGAAGGTGGCAGCAGTTGTCGAACCGCAGATAATAACACCGAACTCACCAATCGGGGCGATAAGCTGACTGCGGATCGGGGTATCTGGATTATACACTTCCTCCCGAGAGCGGACATCATCGACACGGATAGCTTCGTTCGAAAGGAACACTTCACCGGCGAGGCTATCTGTGAGAGGAAGTGATGGAGGTTTTCCGAGAACATCCACGACATCGTCGGAGTACGAAACTGGTGACAGTTTTTCGCCGTCTGTATCGACGAGATTGACTGAGACGAGTTGCAGGTCGAGAGTGTCAACTACCGTGTCAACGATTGTCTGGGCGATTTCTGAGTCGGTTGTTGCCCGCACGAGTTCACCGGCATTTTCGTGAAGTTCTTCTAGCGTGTTCTCGTACCAAACATGGTCGGAAATATCTCGAAACAAGGCGTGAACGAGCGTACCTTCGCCCTGATCGATCACAGAGGCCGCGATCTCGACGGGGATACGAGTACCATCGTTGACAACATAGATCTGGCCGCCGTTAGGGAGATATCGTCGAGTTCCTCCTTCATTTGCGTGCTGTCGGATGCCAGCTTTGTACTGCTCTTCCTCTTCGCTCGGATGGATTGTGAGCATAGAGTCGCCGATGAGCTCTTCTCGAGACATCCCGGTCAGTTCCTCAGCACTCTCGTTTACCTCGTGAATTATGCCGGTCTCGTCGCCGACAAATATCGGCACCGGGGCGTTCTGAATCAGGGATTTATACCGATCCCGTGCCCCCTCTATCTTTCGCTCACGAGTGACGCGTTCTGTCACATCCTGCGAGACGCTCATCCCGGCGATGACGTTCCCCGAATTGTCCGTAACGGGGAGAACCTGCACCTCAAAAACCGATCCTCGAGAGGGCGTAGTAGCGTTCGTTTCGCCCTCAAGCGCCCGTCGGAAGAGAGGAAGAGCTCCTCTGCGTTCTCTTCAGGAAAGACATCTGGTAA